>CAVHAH010000220.1:0-3240 GCA_963633785.1 bacterium | reverse complement strand
GTTTATATAACCTTTCAAAATATCCATACCTGCGCCTTTTCCTTTATACACCGTAGTGGGGGGAAAATCAAATCGATTCTACGATTTTTCACGTTGATGAACATCGTTTTTCAAAAGTGTATAGACTGTGGCTGTAATCGGAACGCCGAGAATCATTCCGGGAATGCCCGCCAATCCACCGCCGACGGTAACGGCGGCCAGCACCCACAATCCGGGCAATCCGAGGGTGGAGCCGACCACGCGCGGATAAACCAAATTTCCCTCCAGTTGTTGAAGAACCACCAGGAAAATAAGGAAAATCAACGCCTGCGTAGGTGAAATCGTGAAAATCATGATTGCGCAAATGCCTGCGCCGATATACGAGCCGAGAATCGGAATCAATGCAGTTACGCCGATTACGCATCCGACCATTGCGGCATACGGAAGGCGCAGAATCAGCATGCCAAACGTGCACAGCGCTCCGAGGATTACCGCTTCGGTGCACTGCCCGACGATATAGCTTTTGAAGCAGTTGTTTGCCGTTGAGAGAATATAATATCCCGTTGAACGCACTTTTTCGGGAAGATAGGCGCGGCACAGGCGGGCGAACTGGCGTTTCAGCTTTTCCTTGCCTGCGAGAATGTAAATGCTGAATGCCAGACCGAGCGCAAACGTGCTTACCCCCGAAACGATGCCGGTAATCTGATCGAGCAGCCATTTCGCCCCTGCGCCCGTTTGCCCCAAAATGCCGGAAATCCAGCTTTCGAGCGTGGTTTGAAGCTGCTGAAACTCCGAATTGTCCGCAGTGACCCATGTATGAACTTTTTCCGTTACCGATGCGAAGACGCTCGGAAGCTGCAGCGAAAGCAGTTCGATACAGTGCACAAATTCGGGAATCACCATCCAAACCAGCAAAACCGCCAAGACAAATACGCTCAGATAAGCAATCAGCAGACAAACGGGTCTGCGAAGCTTTTTCACCCATTTGTTTTGATTCTTCGGAACAAAATGCCGTTCAATCAGGCTCATGAACAGATTTGCGGCATAGGCGATAACGCATCCCAGCATCAATGAATCCGCCGCGCGCAAAAATGCGCCGAGAACGTTCAAAAGCGAATCCCAGTAGTGAATGGCAAGCCACAAAACAAAAATGCCCAAAAGCCATAGAACTCTCGGTTTGCGGAATGATTTCATAAAATTCTCCTTTGATGATACTGATTTTATTATACACGGAATTCAAAAAAATGGAACCCTTTGTTGTGTTTTTACAGTATCGTTTCAAATTCGAATAGGAAAGGGCATTGAAGATGCGGCAAAAATATGATATAATTTCTACATCTTTTTGTGCTGAGGATGTGACGTGCCTTGCGAAAGGCTGTTTTTGTATTTCTGATTCTTGTTTTGATTATGTTTTCGGCGTTTCCCGCACAAGCGGTTGTAAACGATTTGAAGCTCAAGGACGGTTATGATTGTCCGTATTATATTATTACGGATATTTCCAATCAGATTGTTACCGTTTACGATACGACGGACGATCACGTTGTTCGGCAGATGATTTGCTCGAGCGGCAAGCATGATGCCACGCCGATGGGTTTGTATTATATGCCCGCGCTGCGCCGTTCCCGTGAACGCCAAGACTGGTATGTATTCCCTTCGTTCACGGTGTATGCGAAATATGCTTCGCGTATCGTTGATAATTTCCTGTTCCATTCGGTTCTGTACAGTGAAATGAGCGACGATTCGCTGATTGAATACGAATATGAGAAGCTCGGGCGCACCGCATCGCACGGCTGTATTCGTCTGCGCACGGAGGATGCAAAGTTTATTGCCGAAAACTGCTTTGAAGGCACGGCCGTTTACATCTACGAAGGCGCAGAGCGTGACGAGGATTTGCGTGAATTGCTGTTGGAACGCTCCTATACCGGCGAAAACGGCGAAACCTACAATGAATATTTGGGCGTTTCCGATGATCCGAACACGCTGTGCCGTTTTGATTCGGGCGATGAAGTGGTTGCGCTGCAAACACGGCTGAAGGAACTGGGCTACTTCAGCGGAGAAATCGACGGAAAATACCGCACTTCAACAGTGGAGGCCGTGAAGGATTCGCAAACGGCGCTCGGGGAAGAAGCCAACGGACAGGCCTCGGCTGAATTCCGTGAGGAACTGCAGTCGGCTTCCGCACCCGTGGGAATGAACATAGCGGTTGATGTGGGCGATTCCGGTTTATATGTAACCGCCCTTCAGGAACACTTATACACGCTGAAACTTTACAACGGAGAAATCAACGGCGAGTATTCCTCCGAACTGGGCGAAGCCGTGCGTGTTTTCCGCGGGCTGTACGGCTATTCGGACAGCACGGAGGCCTCTCCCGAGATTCAGAAGGCAATCAGCTATGAAGCGGCGATGGTGGCGGGTCTGTTCGTGGATGATCCCGATTATATCTGTTCGCAGGAAACCGATGTTATAACCTCCGCCGTTGTGGAAACCACCAGCCAGATTCGCCTGCGCAGTGAACCGAATCTCGAATCCGAAATTATGGATAAACTCGATAACGGCGCAGAAGTGATTGTGCTCGACAGCAATGTGGACGGCGGCTGGGCGAAGGTTTTGTACAATAATATCGAAGGCTATATGAAGCGTGCGTATCTGAATCGCACCACTCAGACGATTTATAAGCTGGTTTATTCTTCCGCGTCCGATTCAACGATTTATACCATCGGCGATACGGCCGAAAATTATTTGAACGGAACGCCGCTGCCGAAAGATGTGTTCGCCGAATACCTTGAAAACGGCGGCTCGCCTTATGAACGGGCGGAGCTGAAGCATTATGCGACCGTGTCGCTCGGCGATGAAGGCTTGCAGCTTACACTGCTTTCACAGCCCGATGCTTCCGCCGTTACGGAAACGTTCTTGACCGACGGAACGCGTGCGGAGGTGCTTGAAAAGGGCAGGTACTGGTCGCTGATTTCCGGAGAAGGCTTCTTTGGCTATGTGCCGAATCGATTCCTGAGTTTTTGGCAGGGCACGGATGGTCTGATCGGAGAACATCTGCATGATGTGTCTGTCAGCGAAAAGGAGAAAATCTCGCAGGCGGAAGCGCTCGGCGAAGCGGATGAGATTGCGCTGATTTCCGTAAGCGGAGAAGTTGCGGAATCGCCCACGGCTCTGCCGATTGACATCAAAAAGAAAACCTAAGGCAACACCGCCTATATCTTTTCACATTTTTCACAATTCAAAACACTTAATTCGATTGACAAAAAT
>CAVHAH010000219.1:0-3251 GCA_963633785.1 bacterium | reverse complement strand
GCCAAATTCTATTACAGTGAAATTCTCACATGGGAGTTCTTTATTTATATCGGGCTGGTTCCGACCAACATGGATTATTCGGAGATTTTTCGGCACGCCACGGTCAGTATGCAGATTATTCAGGCGGATGGCAGCAGGCTTCTGTCCCAACATGCGGAAACGGTTTCCGATGAAACGATGGACGCTTTACGGAAACAGGAACACGTTTCCGCCGCCAATGCAAAAGAATTATACATTCACCGTTTTGAGGGCGGAACGCTGCTTTGGAGCAAGGATTTATCCCGACTCAAAAGCACCATCGAAAGCCTTGACCGAAGCGCCGAGGTGCTTTCCGAGGAAGGCGCTTTGCTTCGCGAGGAATTCAAGGCGCGGAAACAGGAAACGGCGCTTCAAGCCAAGCGGCAGATTTATGACGGACTGACGGAAGAAGTCAGAGGACAGCTTCGGATGATGAGCGAGCTTACCAAAAAGTGTTCGGCTGTCGGCGAAAACAATCGGTTGCTTCGGCATCTTTATCTGCTTGGAACCTATGCCAAACGGCGCTGCAATCTTCGATTGATTCAACGGGAAACGGGGCGGATTTCATCCGACGATCTCTATTTGAGCCTGAAAGACATGATATCCGCGCTGAATCTCCTGGGGATTCAGGCGAAACTAAGTTGGCGGCAAACGCATGAGCCTTCTGCGGAGTTTTCGATTTTCCTGTTTGATGCGCTGGAGCAGGTTATTGAAAACGAACGCTTTGAGCTGGATGCAATCTCGCTGAATGCAGAAGACGGACGGTTCGGCATTGACGTTAATAAACAAAACGCTCCGCTTCCGAACGAGATGATTTTTGCGGTGAAAAATGCGGACTTTCGCATTCATTCCTGCGAAATTCCCAACGGATACCGTATTGTATTGGCGGAAGGCGGCGATGAACATGCTTGATCGGCTGAGGATGCGTTATCGTACCACCCGAACAATCCGCAGGGCAATCGATACCTATCCCGACGGCATCTGCTTTGCGGCCTCCGGCGGAAGACCGATTCTGGTCAACAAAGCCATGAACCGTGCGTACTATGCGCTGGTCGGACACACGGTTACGAACGCCGATGAAATGTGGGAAAAACTGAAGGAAAAGAAATTCGATCAGCTTGTTCCCGATGCCGAGCATGCCAAAGAAGGAATATTATGCAGGCTCCCCGACGGAGCAATCTGGCAGTTTCAGAAAAGCCTGCTTTCCGTGCGGAATCAACCGATTACGCAGTATGAGGCTTCGGATGTCTCCGAGCTCTATGAATATCAGGAAAAGCTCCGGGTCAGCATCCGCCATGAAACGGAAATGCAGGAGCGTCAGCGCGCCTTGCTCAAGAATATCGTGCAAAACAATCTAGAACAAGAGCTGCTTGACGCAAAAATCCGCATTCACGACAGCTTCGGGCGGCTTCTGATTATGACAAAATCCGCCATAGAAAATCCCCCATCGCAGTCCGATGTGCAGGCGCTGTTTGCCGCCTGGGACGATGTGATTTCCGACATGGAAAACGCAGCCGTAAAATCGGATTCAAGCGATTCCTCCCCGCAGGGCGAACTGGAACAGGTTGCCGCTCTGATCGGATGCCGGCTGACATTTCGGGGACAGCAGCCCACGGAACGCAAGGCGCTTCTTCTGCTCTATGCCGCAATTCGCGAGGCGCTGACCAACGCCGTGCGCCATGCCGGAGCAGATTGTTTAACCGTGATTCTATCGGAGGAAAAGGAACACTATTCCGCACAGATTCGGAGCAACGGCCGCCCTGCCGATGCTCCCATTCGGGAAAAAGGCGGGCTTCTCAGCTTGAGAAAACGTCTGGAGCGGGACGGTGCCACGCTGGATTATCAGTATGACGGTGCAGTTGCCCTTCTGCTTACCATACCAAAGGAGTAGCTTATGGTAAATGTATTGATTGTGGAGGATTCCCGAATTTCAAGAGAGGTCTTCGAACGCCGACTTGCCGCCGAGCCGGGATATTTCGTGGTGGCGTCCATTGAGAATGCCGCCAATGCCGAGATTGTCTGTTTGCGCAACAGAGTCGATTTGATTTTGATGGACGTATGCACTGCCGACGATGAATCCGGACTCACGGCGGCACAGCGCATCAAGAAAAACTCGCCGCAGGTGAAGATTATTATCATGACTTCCATGCCGGAGCACTCCTTTCTGCAAAAGGCAAAGGAATACGGCTGCGACAGCTTCTGGTACAAAGAATCGGACGACATTTCCCTGATTCAAATCTGCGACCGCACCATGCACGGCGAACGGATATGGCCGAGCACCACGCCGCCCGTCATGATCGGACTTGCCAAGAGTGACGAATTTACCAACCGTGAACTGGACGTAATTCGGGCACTAGCCGGCGGCATGCGCTACGAGGAAATGGGCGAAGCGCTGTATATGTCGTCCAATACGGTAAAGTACCATATCAAAAACATCCTGCAAAAAACCGGCTTCCACAACACCGTGCAGTTGGTTGCGGAGGTGGTCGGAAAAAGGCTGGTTCTCCCGAAATACTGAATAAGATGAAAAAAATCCGTCCCACACGAAAAACTATACTTTTGTGTGGGGCGGATTTTTTTTACATTCGATAAAATATCAGTATCTAAGAAAAAGCTGAACAATGCGGCGTTTATGTTGCTGATGTTCAGCATACAGGGTTTGTACGCAAAGTTGTTCCCATATTTAGAAGATGATCATATTATCTCCCATTGTTTCTGAGGGTTTGCTCCGTATACGTCGCAATTGTTGCATCAATCCTCTTTTCGAATAAACATCTGCCGGTGTAATTCGGCAAAAAGCAATCAAACGATAGGAATGGATTATCAAAGAACGGAGGAATATGTCATGGAAAGAACTCTGAAGAGCAAGGTGGTTTCTTATGGCCTGGTCGAAGTTCGAGATGGCGGTACATTAAGCCCTCGCTACCGTCTGTATGTTGCAGGACAACTCAAGGAAGTATCGGACAGTCTTAGTGTGATTTTGAGCTGCTTCGAACGATACTATTGAAGAAGGAAATATGGAGTTTAGGGTGTGTTTCTAAAATTCCCTAAACTGCAATTTTGGCATCTTTCCGCCATCTTTGCGTCTGAAAGCCTTGATTTAGCCCCACTAAACCTGTGGCTTCCATCCTTAATCTGACGAAAAAATGCTCAAACTTGCAGCTTTTCCTTTTAGAAACACGCCCTAGGAATACACTGATTAAATGAGGAGGTAATCTAAATCAGCGTTTTCC
>CAVHAH010000218.1:0-3252 GCA_963633785.1 bacterium | reverse complement strand
CTCCGACGCACTGCGCCTGAGAAGCTCTATGTCCGCCTTGCCGGTCTCTCGTACCGAATTAAAGAACGTTTGTTACCGAATATTGTAGCAGGATTTTTTGCATTTGTCAATGAAAATCAGATGAATTCTCATCGACGGAATCGAGATTTCGCAGCGCCCTTTGCAGTTTTCTGGAGCGAACGTCCATCTGATCCAGCGCATCACGGGTCTGCTCCAGCCGCTTGCGAACGCCCTCTGCCGCCGTTTCATAGGCATCGAATTCGGCACGCACCTGTGAAAGCAGGCGCAGAACCTCGGCGCTCTTTTTTTCCAGCGTCACGCTTCGGAACCCCATTTTCAGGCTCGTGAGCAGCGCCGACAGCGTGTTCGGCCCCGCCAGAAGCACGCGGTATTTGCTTTGCAGCCGTTCGCACAAACCGTTTCGGCGCACCGCTTCGGCATACAGGCTCTCCACGGGCAGAAACATGATTGCGTAATCAACGGTCTGCGGCGGGCGAATGTATTTCTCGGCAATCAGCTTCGCCTGTTCCGTGAGCGCACGTTCGAGGCTTGCGGCGCACTTTTCCGCGCGCTCGGCATCGCCGTCGTTTGCGGCTTCAATCAGGCGCAGGTAATCCTCCTGCGGAAATTTCGAATCGATGGGCAACAGAAGCTCCCCGTCGGCGGCGGGCATGCGCAGTGCGAATTCCACACGGGTCTGACTGCCTGCGGGAATCGCCGCATTCACGATATACTGGTCGGCGCTCAGCATTTCGCCCAACAGCGCACCCAGCTGAATTTCGCCCCAGATGCCGCGCGTTTTCACGCCGCCCAGCATTTTCTTGAGCGTTGAAAAATCATCCGCAAAGGCGCGCATCTGCCCCAGTCCCTCGTGAACGTCCGCCAACTGGCGATTCACCGTTCGGAAGGATTCGTTCAATCGGGCATCGAGCTTGCCCGAAACCGCATCCCGCATTTCGGTCAGCTGCGCCTCGTTTGATCTGCGCATGGCTTCCAAACGGTTGTCCACGGAATCACGAAGGCGGTCCTGCCGCCGTGAAAGCTCCGCCGTGGTTTCGCTCATGCGCCGCCCCAGCTCCTCCACGGCATCGCAAACGCCGTTGAGCGTTCGGGACTGCGCCTCGGCATCGTGCCGTGAACGCTGGTATTGACGTTTCTGCGTGTGGCGCTGCGCCAGCAAAAGAATCACCGCAATCAAGGCGATGAAAGCGAATATCCAATTGGAATACTGCTGAAAAACTTCCATAATATATATCTCCGAAAATGAATTCGGTTTATTATAGCACATCAAAACCGAAAAACACAAGGTCAATCCCTTGCGTTTTCACGGAATCGGATGTATCATGAATTCAGAACATTCAACGGAGGAACGAAATATGAAAATCGCAAGTTATCTGGATGCCGCAATCCTCAAGCCGAACATGGCGCCCGATCAGGTGGAAGAAGCCATTCGCGAATGCATCGCCCTTGAAACCCGCACCGTGTGCGTTCGGGGGTGCGATATCGACCGCGCGCTTGAATTGTGCAGGGGCACGCAAACGCAGGTCAGCTGTGTGCTCGATTTCCCCTACGGCTATTCCGGCGCATCCGTGAAGCGGGAGGCCGCGCGCATTTACAGCGAAAAGGGCGTTTTCGAAATCGATATGGTAATGAATTACGCCGCGGCAATCGGCGGCGAATGGACGGTTGTCGAAAACGAGGTTCGGGGCGTTGTCGAAGAGGCGCATAAGCGCAATGTGGGCGTGAAGGTGATTCTGGAAACCTCGCAGCTTACCGATGCGCAGATTCGGCGGGCAACGGAGGCGTGCATTCGGGCGGGCGCCGATTTCGTGAAAACCTCAACGGGATTCAACGGCGGCGGCGCAACCGTTGAAGCGGTGAAAGCCATGCTCGAAACCGCAAACGGCCGCTGCAAAGTGAAAGCATCGGGCGGCATTCGAGACTACGCAACCGCCGAAATGTATGTGAAAATGGGCGTGTCCCGCTTAGGCGTAGGCAGCGCAAGCTGTAAAGCCATTGTGGAAGGGGAACGATAAACCGATTCGGCGGCAACGGTGAATGCGCTTTTTGCGGTATTCGGAAGATGCAAAAATCCCGATTGCACCTCAATCTTTGATTGAGCTGTGGCGGTTAAACCGTCGCACCGCTTCATTTGTGCGGTGCGCCCTAAACCAACTCGGCGGTGCGGTGAAAGTCATTCACCGCACCGCCGAATCCGTGTTGTATCATTTTAATACCCTTACGCAGTTTTCCAGAAGATTCAGCGACACCTTTTCGCCGGCTTCGAAGCGCTGTGTGGTTTGCGGATTGTAGACTTCCGCAATAATCGAATGTTCGCCGATCATGATTTCGTATTCGATTTTCGCACCGTAATAGGTCGCGCGGGCAACCCGCCCTTCAAGCGCACCGCCGTCGGCGGAGAGCACGAAGGATTCGGGACGAACGGTCAAACAGCATTCGCCGTTGATTTCGACATCCTTCATCGCCCCGGGATCGGGAATCGAGAAGATTCTGCCGTTCACATCCACCAGTGCGGACGAACCGTTGAATCCCTTGAATGTGCCGTTGATGAAATTCGCCTTTCCGATGAAATTCGCCACGAAGCGGCTCACGGGCTGCGAATAGATTTCCTGCGGCGTGCCTTCCTGACAAATCACGCCGTCTTTCATAATAACCACCTTGTCGGAAATCGCCATGGCTTCGGACTGGTCGTGGGTGACATACAAAGAAGTGATGCCCAAACGCTTTTGCAGCGCACGCAGTTCGTCGCGCATGCTTTCACGCAGTTTCGCATCGAGGTTGGACAGCGGCTCGTCAAACAGCAGAACCGACGGCTCGATAACCACCGCACGGGCCAGCGCAACGCGCTGCTGCTGACCGCCCGAAAGCTGATTCGGGAAGCGTTTTTCCATGCCCTTGAGCTGCATCAAATCGATAACGGCGTTCGTGCGGGCGATGATTTCCTCTTTGGGCAGTTTTTCCACCCGCAGACCGTAGGCGATATTCTCCCAGATATTCATGTGCGGGAACAACGCATAGGATTGGAACACCATCGAAATGCCGCGCTTGTTCGGGGGGATTTTGGCAACATCGCGGTCGGCAATCAGCACGCTTCCGCTTGTGGGGTATTCAAAGCCCGAAATCATGCGCAGAGTGGTGGTTTTTCCGCAGCCGGAGGGACCGAGCAGCGTGACCATTTCTCCGTCTTTGATTTCCAGGTTGATATGGTTCACGGCGATAAATTCCTTGCCG
>CAVHAH010000217.1:0-3283 GCA_963633785.1 bacterium | reverse complement strand
ACCGAAGCGCCCCGCCGAATACGCATTGCTTAAAACGGTTTGATAATCACTCTGATAACCGAAAGCCTGTGCGGTATAGCTTTCGCCGTTGGACAGCGTGACCGTTCGGTTGGCATAGGTCGGTTCCACATTATTCTGCCAGTATTCAAGCGCCTGTTCAAGCGTCATACCGGAAACGTCGATACCCTCAACCGTAGTGCCCGCATAAAACGTTTGCCGATTGACCGCATTTTTCATTTCGGCAAATGCATTATAGCGAATGTTTTGGCGATAAAGCAAACCAAAACCGGAGCCGATCAGCAAAAGCAGCAAAAGCGTTACGGAGAAATGCCCCTTTTTGCGCTTTTTCCTCGGTTTCCTTTTCGGAGTGCGCTCCTGTTCGGATTCGAGAAAGCGATCGTAATCGTCTTGAACGGGATATGCTTTGGGAACTCGCCTTTGAACCGCCGCGCGTTCGCTTCTTCGAACAGCCGCTTCGGCCACCGGATTCTCGGGAATGGGTTTCGGCATTTTTCCCGCTTTCGCCGTCGATTTTTTTGCGGTCGTTTCCTTTTTAGGCGCAGACGTTTTTCCGTTGGCGGTTTTCTTCGCAGCAGAACCCGATTTTTTGCCCGTATCGGTTTTCTTTGCGGAGGATGTCGTTTTTTTCGACGTTGTTGATTTCGTCTCCGCCTTCTTTTCCGCAGATTTTGAAGCTGTTTTCTTCTTTTCGTTTTTTTCTTCCGTTACAGAAGAATCCGCTTTGCGCTTCTGCGCAGTGGTTTTCTTTTCGGCCATTCTTTCTCTCCGATTCAGAAACTATCGAATGTTCTTTATTGGACATCCTCAGGATCGATATAATTGCGCTGAATGCGCAGTTTGCGAATTTCCTGCTCAAAGCCCTGTTCGCTCGGAACATAATACGGCATGCCCTTCGCTTCCACGGGGGCATATTCCTGTGCAATCCAGTGACCCGAAAATTCGTGAGGATATTGATAACCCGCACCCGAACCGATGCGGTCACTCCCCTTATAATGCGTATCGCGCAAATGCACGGGAACGCTCTGAAATCCGCCCTTTTCGGCATCTGCCATCGCGCGATCGATCGCCATGACCACGGAATTGGATTTCGGGCTTTCGCAAACAGCGATGATTGCCTGAGCAATCGGCAAACGCGCTTCGGGCATTCCGATTGTTTCCAACGCCTGCGCCGCCGCAGTGGCCTGAAGCATCGCCATCGGATTGGCAAGCCCGACATCTTCGCTGGCGTGCGCAATCACACGGCGCACGATGATTCTCGGATCAATGCCCGCATAATTCAGCCTGGCAAACCACGCAAGCGCCGCATCGCTGTCCGAGCCGCGCAGTGATTTGCAAAATGCCGAAAGCATATCGTAAAACAAAGATTCGTCCATCTGCATTACGCGGCTTTGAATGGATTCCTCCGCAACTTCAAGCGTGATATGCGTGGAACCGTCCTGCTCCATCGGTGTGGTCAGCACAGCCAACTCCAATGCGTTCAGCGCACTTCTCGCATCGCCGTTCGCAACGGACACGATATGCTGCATCGCATCTTCATCGATTTTCACTTCCTGCATTCCGTAGCCGCATTCGCAATCCGCAATCGCACGCTCAAGCGCCTTGCGAACATCCTTCGCATTCAGCGGTTCGAACCGAAACAGTCGGCAGCGGCTTACGATTGCGGGGGTCATGGCGATCATCGGATTTTCCGTGGTTGAACCGATGAAACGAATCACGCCCTTTTCAATCGCAGGCAAAATGGAATCGGACTGTGCCTTCGACCAGCGGTGGCATTCATCGAGAAGCAAATAAGTCGGCTGACCGTTCAGCTTCAGTCTGCTTTCCGCCGCCTTTAATACCTCACGCACATCACTTACACCGCTCGTAACGGCATTCAGCTTCACGAATTCGGCCTGCGTGGTTTGTGCAATGATGGAAGCCAACGTGGTTTTGCCGCATCCGGGCGGCCCCCAGAATATGCTGCTGGTCAGGCGATCCGCTTCAATCGCACGGCGCAGCAGTTTTCCCTTGCCCACGATCTGTTCCTGTCCGACAAATTCATCCAGCGTGCGCGGACGCATTCTGTCTGCCAACGGTGCAAGTGATTTTGCCTGCATTGAAAACAAATCTTCCATTATATCTCTCCAAAAAACAAAAGGAACGCCATCTCCGCGTCCCCTTCGTTTGCATTCCCAGACCTTATTCTGCGACCTTTGCCAGGCGCTTCGCCATACGAGCCTTTTTGCGGTTCGCAGCGTTCTTATGAATAACGCCCTTTGCGGCAGCCTTGTCAACTGCACCCTGCGTCGCGCTCAGAAGCGCGGCATCGGCCTGCTTCGCGGAAACGGCGGTATCAAACTTCTTGATCTCTTTCTTCATCGCAGACTTGATCATGCGGTTGCGCAGGTTCTTCTTGCGAGTCACCTTCACGCGCTTCACAGCAGATTTAATATTCGGCAAAGTCCTTCACCTCCCTACGCAATTTAACAGCAATTATTCTATCACGATTTCGCTTGAATTTCAAGCCTTACAGCCCACTTTGTTGAAAAAGTTGGGTTAAACATGAATATTGATTACAAAATCAGGGCATTTTCAAACGCATAGTCCTATTAAAAACGAAAAAATTCCAAGCTCGAACGGCCAAGGAAATTCACTTTTTGTGCATCACCTCAGCTCATTAAAATTCGAGTCTTGACAACTCACTAAAAGCATGGCATAATAAATGAAGGTTTTTTCCGAATTATTCATACGGATTGAATATTCGCCCATTTCCGAAAACTCGGAAAATACCATAATTGCACATGCCCCGATAGCTCAGCAGGATAGAGCGTCCGCCTCCTAAGCGGAAGGCCAGCGGTTCGAATCCGCTTCGGGGTGCCATCACGGGTCTGAAAACAGCGATTGTTTTCAGACCCGTTTTTTCAAACGCTGTTACGCTCCCGTGAAAGCCGAATCGGAAATCGTCAATTCAACGGGGCAATGGTCGCTTCCCATGATTTCGGAATGAATCTTTGCGTCCGTCATGCGCTCCGAAAGGCGATCGGAGACCAGGAAATAGTCGATTCTCCATCCTGCATTTCGTGTACGGGCGGCGCCGATATAGCTCCACCAGCTGTATGCACCGACCTGATTCGGATAAAAGAAGCGAAAACTATCCGTGAATCCCGATTCCAGCAAACGTCCGAACTGCTCGCGTTCCGAATCCGAGAAGCCTGCGCTTTTATGATTCGTAGACGGATTCTTCAAGTCGATTTCTTTGTGTGCAACATTCAAATCGCCGCAC
>CAVHAH010000216.1:0-3290 GCA_963633785.1 bacterium | reverse complement strand
GAAGAGCTTGCGACAGCGGTGGAACAATTCATCCACTACTACAACACCCGGCGACACCAGCACAAACCGGATTGTCAATCGCCAGCCAGTTACCGCAGTCTGCTGGAGGCTGCATAACAGAAAAACCAGGACTCCATTTCCGGAATCCCGGTAAAAAGTTTTTGTTTTTTCGCCTGTCTACTTGACAGGGAGCGATTCAAATCGCAACGGCGTGCCCTTTTTGCGTGAGCGGCGAACAGGTGAAGAAATGTGATGAGCGAGCCGCAGAAGGCGATTGCATTCGCACATTCAAGGCATTCAGACACCGATAACCTGCATCGCTCCGAAGATTCGGCGGGCTCAATTCGGAATATCGAGTAAAAGGGCACACCGAATCGCATCGGCGTGCCCTTTTTGCGTGAGCGGCGAACAGGTGAAGAAATTTGCATGGATGTCAATTCTGCCGCTTGAATTGATACGGCGTGGTCTGCTTGTATTTTTTGAATTGTTTAATGAAAAAACTGGAATCGTTGAAGCCGCACCGCTGGGCGATGTCGGCAATGGTCAGGTCGGTGGTGGACAGAAAATCGCAGGCGCATTCGATTCGGTAATAATTCAGGTAATCAATCGGCGAACGGTGAATAATCGCGCGGAAACAGCGGCAGAAGTATTTCGGCGACAGCCCCGTTTGCCGTGCCAGCTCGTCCAGCGTGACCTTCGATGCGTAATTTTTTTCGATGTATTCGATGGCGGGCTTGATTTGCTCCGCGCGAACGCCGCCCCGAACGGAACCGTTTTCCAGCCGATGCGCCGTTTGCTCCGACAGAAACCCGAAAACCGCATACAAAGCGCCCATCAGCCGCAGCGCATTCGCTTCGCCCGCCTCGGCATACAGCGCCCGAACGGTTTTTTCGAAATCGGGAACGGCTTGAATCTCCTCGCTTCGAAGCAGAATCACCGAATGAATCAGCTCTTTCATCATCACCTTGCACGGCTCGATGTGCATCAAAAGCGCATAGGGATCCAGCACCAGGCATTCATACACCGCATCTTCGGGTTCACCGCCGTGCAAAACCCCTTCGCCCAAAAGCAGAAAATCGCCCGATTGAAGCGTTAATTCCATATCGTCCGCAAACAGGTGCAGCCGCCCCTGCCGAACGTGAAGCAGCTCCGTTTCCCGATGCCAGTGCATGCGCATCTGATAACGGGGATGCGTTGAATCCACATAGTAATACGCCAAAGGCAATGCACCCGTCCGGTGCGAAATCGCCTCGTTGTAATCCAAATAATGCATGATGCCCTCCGAATTCAGATAGGATACGATACTACCATTTTTTGCTATTATAGCACAATACAAACCCCAAAATCAATGTTATATTATGATTAAATAGTGTGGCAAAGTTTACCCAATCAACCATGAACAGGAGGAATTCAAAATGGCAGAAAACAGATTCAAGGGAGCATACCCCGTTATCGGCATTCGCCCGACGATTGACGGTCGCCGCGGCGCGCTGAAGGTGCGCGAAAGCCTCGAAGAGCAAACGATGAACATGGCGAAGTCCGCCGCAAAGCTGTTCGAAGAAAACCTGAAGTATTCAAACGGCGAACCGGTGAAGGTTGTTATCGCAGACACCACGATCGGACGTGTTCCGGAAGCGGCGGCGTGCGAAGAGAAGTTCCGCCGTGAAGGCGTGGCCATCACGCTCACGGTCACCCCGTGCTGGTGCTACGGTTCCGAAACGATGGACATGGACCGCAATACCATCAAGGGCGTGTGGGGATTCAACGGAACGGAACGCCCCGGCGCCGTTTATCTGGCGAGCGTTCTGGCCACCCATGCGCAGAAGGGTCTGCCGGCATTCGGCATTTACGGCCACGAGGTTCAGGAGGCGGACGATACCTCCATTCCCGCAGACGTTCAGGAGAAGCTGCTGCGGTTCGGCCGCGCGGCGGTTGCGGCGGCAACGATGCGCGGAAAGTCCTATTTGCAGATCGGCTCCATCACGATGGGCATCGGCGGCTCGATTATCGATTCGAAGTTCATCGAGGATTATCTGGGCATGCGCGTTGAATCGGTGGACGAAGTGGAAATCATCCGCCGCATGACGCTTGGCATTTACGATGAAAAGGAATTCGAAAAGCTGAAGGCGTGGGGCGAGGCGAACATCCGCGAAGGCTTCGACAAGAACCCCAAAGAGCTTCAGAAGACCCGCGAGCAGAAGGACAAGGATTGGGAATTCACCCTGAAGATGTACCTGATTATCAAGGATTTGATGAACGGCAATCAGAACCTGCCCGAAGGCTGCGAAGAGGAAATGGTCGGCCACAACGCCATCGCAGGCGGCTTCCAGGGTCAGCGCCAGTGGACGGACTTCTATCCGAACTGCGACTTCCCCGAGGCCATGCTGAATACCTCCTTTGACCACAACGGCGCGCGCGAGCCTTACATTCTGGCCACCGAAAACGACGTGCTGAACGGTCTGGGCATGCTGTTTATGAAGCTTTTGACCAACCGCGCGCAGATGTTTGCCGACGTGCGCACGTTCTGGAGCCCCGAAGCGGTCAAGCGCTGCACGGGCTACGATATCGACGGCATCGCAAAGGAAAACGGCGGATTCATTCACCTGATTAACTCCGGCGCCTGCTGCCTGGATGCCAACGGTCAGGCCAAGAACGCAAACGGCGAACGCCTGATGAAGCCGTGGTATGAAGTGACCGAAGAAGACCAGAAGGCCATTATGGAGCACACCACCTGGAACTACGCCGATTTGGGCTATTTCCGCGGCGGCGGATATTCTTCCCGCTTCGTAACGGATTGTCAGATGCCCGCCACGATGATTCGTCTGAATCTGGTGGATGGCCTCGGCCCGATGCTGCAGATTGCCGAAGGCTGGACGGTTGAACTGCCCGAAGAGGTCACCGAAAAGCTCTGGAAGCGCACCGACTACACCTGGCCCTGCACCTGGTTCACGCCCCGCTGCGACGGCAAGGAAGGTTCTCCCTTCAAGAGCGCATACGACGTGATGAACAACTGGGGCGCCAACCACGGCGCAATCAGCTACGGCCATATCGGCGCAGATCTGATCACCTTCTGCTCGATGCTGCGCATCCCCGTGGCCATGCACAATGTGCCCGTCGGCAAGATTTTCCGTCCCGCCGCATGGAACGCATTCGGCATGGATAAGGAAGGCGCCGACTATCGTGCCTGCGCAAACTACGGCCCGTTCTATAAGAAGTAATCGCAATTAAGGCAACACCGCACAATTCGGCGGCAACGCTGAATGCGCCTTTTGTGGTATCTGGAAGCTGCA
>CAVHAH010000215.1:0-3302 GCA_963633785.1 bacterium | reverse complement strand
CAAGCAATTGCTGAATTTCCCACGGGCGTGTGGAAACATCCGGATACGCCTGAAGGAGCAGCTGATAGGCTTCTTCCCTCGAATCATCGATTTGAACGGCACGCTTGGCCATCTCCGCCGCATTTTGCGCATCGCCGTTCCACAGATACATTGCGCCCGCATAATACGCATAGTTGTAGGATTCGGGCTCACGGGCAAGCGCTTTCAAATAGTATTCCGCACTTCGGGCGTAATTCTTCGATTCATACGCTTCATAAGCAATCTGCGCATAAGTCTCCGAACGCCACGCGAGATTCACTCCCGCAAGCGTGCGCTGACCCGAATCGCTAAGCGACCAGACCAGAAGAACAATCAGCAATACCGCAAACGACATCAATCCGACCATGCCTCGGATATGCCGTTCGAAGAAGCCGCCTTCGAGCGGTTCTTCATAGGTGAATTCCTCTTCTTCCTCTTCTTCCTCAAACGATTCCTCGCCATCGAGAAAAATATCATCGGGATCGAATCTGCGCGGAGGAACATATGTGCTCGGGCGTTTTTGCGCGCTCTTTTTGTTTGAAGGAAACGGCGTGTGCACATCCTTCAAATCGGGAACATTGCCCGCCAGGCGCACAGGCTCCCGCAGCGGCTGTTCCTCGGTTTTTGAATCCGATTGCGGGCGGCGAAACGGGCTGTCGTCGTCGTTTTCGGGAACAGAAGTTCTCTCCTTCGAAGCATTCACTTCGGGTTTGTTTGCGCTTCCGATGGCAAGCGCATCCAAATCAAGCGGTTCGAAATCTTCCTTCGCCACAAAAGCAACCGTTTCGCTCGGAACAGCCTTTTTCTCCTGAGGCACAACCTTTTCGGGGGCGGAATTGTCCGTATCCTGTTCCGGGAGCACCAAAGCAGCGCCGCAAAACGGGCAGAACAACATGTTGTCATTCACTTTTTTTCCGCATTGGGAACAGAACATATACCGTCTCCTCTCTGTTCAATCGGGATTTTCCCCTTTTCAGATGTTTCGCATCGCTTCATAATCGGGATCGCCGTAGAATGTGCGCTCCTCACCGGGATCGCCGCCGAGGCTCTCGATTGCATTGCGCAATTCGATATAATCCACATAACCGATATCGCTGAAACGAATCGCCTTTTGAAGCGTATCCAGCGCACGGGGATCGCCGAGTTTTTCAATCAGCGATGCATAATACGCAACCCGATCATGGCACGAAAGCAGTTTGTCAATCAGCAGTTTGTAGGTATCTTCGTGTCCGGGGAAGTTGCAAAGTACATCCAGAATCAGCGACTGCGCATAATCGGAAGCCTTTTCATACCGTGCAAACAGGATATCCGCCACGGACGCATCCGTGAATTTCGACAGCGTATCCGCCGCCATCTCCGAAAGCTCGTTTTCATCCTTTGCATTGGCCACGAGTTCGATATACATTTCCATCGGCTCCGTTGTGCCGATAGCATCGAGCATGGACAACGCATTCGCGCGCATATCTTCATCCTTCCCGGAATCGCCCAGAATGCGCATCAAGCCCGGTACGCACGGCTCGCCCACCGCAATAATCCGCGAATACAGCGGCTCGGGCACGCCGATATCGCGCTTCACGTATTCCTCAACCAGTTTCAGAAGATCCTTCGGTTCGGAATAGCGATTGAAATACTCAATCGGCTTCACGC
This sequence comes from bacterium, assembly GCA_963633785.1. Lineage (GTDB taxonomy): Bacteria > Bacillota > Clostridia > Christensenellales > Aristaeellaceae > Faecivicinus. The sequence continues at coordinate 1,637 of CAVHAH010000215.1, read as the reverse complement.
CGTCGAGCCAGGATGCGGGCGCATTCAGCCAGCTGTTCATCATTTCGTTGTAGTAGTTCTCGATCTGATTTTCCTTGATTCCCGGATGCATAGCCATCCACGTGCGCGTGTATTCAAAAAACTTTTCGTCAAAATCGTATATCTTCATCGAGATTTTCTCCTTTCACAGAACCGATTGCCCGTTCCAGGCGCTGTATATAATGCAACATTTTTCTTTTCGAGCCGCCGATGCGCTTGTGCAGTGTCGAAATATTGACGCTTTGCCTGCGAATCGTCAGGCAATGATAAATCAGCGCACCCATCGCCGCCTCCATCGAAGGCGTTAAATCGCCCACGGTGTTCGGGTTATGCCGAAACGTAAACCAGAGAAATGCGGGCAATGCCGTTTCATTCAAGCCGTAATACAGCGCCAGATACCTCGAAACCCCTTCGAGCAGTCTGCGTTCACCCACCGAACACGACTTGTAAATAACATCCGCATCCGGCGCACTCATGCAGGCGGTGAAAAAGCCTTCGAGTTCGCCGCCGAATTGATTTTGCCGCATATGCGCAATCACGAGCGCATGTGCTTTCAAAGAAACGGGAATCTCTTTGAGCAAAAGCATCGTTCGCAAACAGCTTTTTGCCGATTCATCATTGCAGCCGCAAAGGGCAAGCAGCGCCGCGGACAGGATTCGGGGATCATCCGTTTGTGCCGCCCATTGCACGCACATTCTGAATTCACAATCCTCCGACCACGCCTGTGCAAGCGCATCCGTTCCGCCCGATGCACGCTTTTGAATCAGTTCCATCCGCCGCAGTGCCTCTTTGTGCGGAATGCGATACAAAATCTCGGCATCGATGTCCTTCGGCGTTCCGTCTTCTACTGCGGAAAGATAATACCGCGCCACGGCATCATCGGGATCTATTCTTAAAATCCGAAGCCAATACCGATTCGCCCGATTCTCCCCCGCTTCCGTGCGGCTCAACGCCACGGCGCGAATGTGCAAAAGCTCCTTGCTGTACGGGTTGGCCTGAAGCGCCATTCGGGCGGCCTGTGCGCACTCCGAATACATTCCCAGCATATCCATCGAACGAAGCATTTGAATGCAATCGTCCGTATCGGGATGCGCTTGCGCAACCTCCCGCAAAAGCGCTCTTGCCCGCGCATCGTTTCCGAATGCGTGAAAGCTGTTTGCCGCCGATATGCGGGTTTGAAGCGAATCGTCCTCGCAAAGTGCGGTTTCGATTTCGGAAACGGCCTGTTCCGTTTCGCCCATCGCATTCAATGTATCGGCGTATTGAATGCGCACCTCTCCGCTCGACAGCTGCGAAACGCACTTTTCGAAAAGCGTCCGTGCCTGTTCGAATTGCTTGTTTTCGGCATAACGCTGTGCACGTTCGGACATTTTCCGCAATCGAAGAATTCGGCGAGGACGAAAATCCTCCGGATTATCGATTGTGAAAAGCCTCAGAAGAAAGCGATGCGCCTCGTGAAAAATCTCCTCATCGTGAATCTCTCTCAGCGCAAAGGACAGCAGATTTCGTGCCGCCTCCGTTCTGTCTTCGTGCAGAAGCATCGCCGCAAGCACGAGATACATTTTCTCGGAAGCGTTTCCCTGCGCCAGCATATCGAGAACCATGCGAATCGCCTGTGA
>CAVHAH010000214.1:0-3335 GCA_963633785.1 bacterium | reverse complement strand
CTCAAAGGCACAAGCCGAAGTGTTTGTGATTGCCGTTCTCGTTTGATAAGAAATGTCGGTTGCTCTTGTCCGTCAATCAAGATACACGCGCCTTCGTTCCATTCTTCTCTCTGATTGCCTAAAGACTTCTCATGGTGTAAAAACTCAAAGGCATATGCCGAAGTGTTCCCTTATTAATCAAGATACCTATGCCATCTTCCTTGTGATTTAAGGCGCAAAAAACAACGTCCCGAAGCGGGCGATGCTTCGGGACGTTGCGTTTATATTTTTCGGGGGATTAGAGCGTTCCGTCGAGGATGGCGTTCACAACCACGCTGCCGACCTTGAAGTTGTTTTCCATGGCGGTAGCGAAGATGTCTGCGGATTCAACGCTCTCTTCGGAGGCGATAGAATCTTCGAAGTTCGGATCCCACAGGCTTTCGGGGGATGCGCCGTTCATGAACACGTCGGTATTCACGGAATCACGGATGATGATGAAGCGGTCGAGCATGCCCAGACGATCGGCAACCACTGCGAGTGCCACATCTTCCATCTCGGTCAGAGCGAAGGGATCGGGGCATTCATAGGTTTCGGTCATCAGAAGAGCGTTTGCATGATCGTAGGTGCCCTTCCAGTAGTTGTCGCCGGTAACGGTGGTGCCGCGCAGAACCTGCGGATCACGCACTGCCCATTCGGCGTTGTCGAAGGTAACAGCCATGAAGTTGCGGGTCTTCTCGGTGGTCTCGAGCTCAACGTCCTTCACCAGATCGTATACGCGATCCATCAAATCGGCGTTCAGGATCTTGCAGGAAGAGCTGTCATAGCTGGCATCATGATACCAGGTGGTGGAAGTCTGATCGGACATTTCACGCACGTCTGCATGATGGCCGAGATCGTAATCGATTGCAGCGGTGATAACGAATACGTCGCCCATTACGCCGTATTCAACAGCGGAACCTGCGCAACCGGTGCTGATGATGTAAGCGTTGGAGAAATCGAAACGGCTGTCCGACAGAACCGCACACAGGCTCATTGCAGCGTTTACCTTGCCCATGCCGGTAACATACAGCGCAACGCCGTCCTTAACATAGAGCTTGTTCTCATCCATGCCGCCGACGATATCGTATTCATCGCCGCCCTCACAATAAGCTTCGTAATAATACTGTGCTTCGCCGGGGAAGTCGCCGGACATTTCGCCGGATTCGAATTTCGGCAGGATAAGCGCCTTGATTTCAATGGGTTCTTCCGATTCCGCAACAGCGGGAACACACAAGGCAGAAACCATTGCCAGGACAAGCAGAAGTACAGCGATCAGTTTTTTCATTTTCTTCTCTCCTCCAATGTTGTTTGCGGAAAGCGGTTCGTTCGCATTTTTGCGAAAAGAGCGAAAACCCGAACATTCATCGTCTTTTCAACTCTTATTTCCCCTGATTTCCGAACTAATGGTATCACAAAACAGATATTCATTCGCATTCAATATCAATATTTTCCGGTTAAGTTTTGCCGAAGGCACAACGCCGAGAGGACATTGCGAAGGCGTGCTGTTTGTGTTAAAATAAGAACAAGCCGCTTGCGGATGAAGGTATTTTGCCGCAAGAAGCGCTTCTTTGATTATAGGCTTTCAATAAAGGAGACTTCCTTTACGTTATGAACAATGAACTGACGCTGGCGATTACCACGATTGGCGATTTGCTGTTGAATGGTAAAATAACAAAATGACGTGACGAAAAAAATCTCGATCAAATCAACCTGACGATTCCGGATTATCAGCGCCCGTACAAGTGGACGGCGAAGAATGTCAATCAACTGCTTCGGGATATTCGGGAAGCCATGAATGCGAAAAAGGAAATCTATCGCGTGGGCACGTTGATTTTGCATCATGAGCAGGCGGGCGGCAACAATTATGCGATTGTCGACGGTCAACAGCGCTGCACTACCTTTGCCCTGCTCTTGAAATGTGTCTCGAATGCAGCTGAAATTCCGCTTCTCTCTCATACAGTTACGAAAAATACGCTTACCATTCAAAATCTGCGGCAGAATTATCGCACTCTGAAGCGGCAGATTGCGCAAATAGAAGGCGGCGCTTTGAATGCCCTGAAGGATTTCATTGAAAACAAATGTGAATTCATCGTGGTGATTACGGAGGATCTTTCGGAGGCGTTTCAGTTTTTCGATTCGCAGAACGCCCGAGGCAAGGCGCTGTATCCGCACGATTTGCTAAAGGCGTATCATTTGCGCGAGATGAATCATTTGAGCGCAGCGGAAACGGAGCAGGTCGTTCAAACCTGGGAGAGCATGGATCAAAAGACGCTGTCCGTTTTATTCGGCGATTATCTGTATCGGCTGAAGGAGTGGCTTCAGGGCAACAAAGCCGACGAATTGACGGAGCGCAACATCGATATGTTCAAAGGCGTGAGCGCATCGGACAATTACCCGTATGCGCAGTATTACAAGGGCGCATTCGCCTATGCCGAGCAGTTCAATCACGCATTAACGCCGTTCGTGATGGGCAGTCAGCCGCTGCGGCCGTTTCAGTTGAATGCGCCGATTATCGCAGGAAAGCCGTTTTTCGAGTATGCACGGTATTACTTCGACATTCTCGCGGATATTCAAAACAATGACCGCTATGAAGGCTATTTCATCTGCGAAAACAAAATTGTTCAAACGCTGGATTCGAAAGATTATCGAAAAGGCACGGGCAATCGCATCACGAGATTGATGTTCGATACGGCCATTCTGCTGTATGTGGATAGATTCTGCCCGAGTAAGCCTTCGCCCTCCGACAGTGAATTGCTGGAACGGTTCGTGACTTTTGCATTCATTTGGGCATATTCCATGCGTGCGCAATATCAAAACGTCGGCTGGAAGGTGGCGCAGAATTATATTTTGGGCGTATCGAAGGACAAAGTCGTTAATGCATTCAATCTGTACAAGGTTATCATCGAGGCCGATTCGCCGACATCGCTGTTCACCCGCCTGGATGAAATGCTGCATCCGCTGAAAACGGGTCTTGTTCCAAAGAGTGAAAGCAATTCAAACAAGAAATATCTCGATTGTTTCAAAGAGCACGGCTACTTGGAGGCGTAAAATGAGCACAGCGAAACTTCCTCTGGAAGAGGTTTCCATTCAAGACCTGTTCATGGTCAACGAGCAGGTGCAATACGAAATTCCGATTTATCAGCGCAACTACGCCTGGGAAAAGGACGAAATCGATGCGCTGGTTCACGATATATACGACGCCTGCAGAAGGGATCCCGACCGCAATTATTATATCGGCACGCTGGTTTCCTTTTATCGCGGCGAAAACGTCTACGAAATCATCGACGGCCAGCAACGCTTGACCACCATTCGCATTC
>CAVHAH010000213.1:0-3376 GCA_963633785.1 bacterium | reverse complement strand
CTCAAATAAAGGCTTTGCATGCGGGTTCCTCCGATAGAGAATATTTGCGGGCAGTTTTATGAATCAACTGCCCGCATCTGAATTAAATTATTCGACAATCTGCGTCCAGCCGTATTTGTCTTCGATTTTGCCCCACTGGATGCCGGTCAATTCGTTGTAAAGCGACTGGGTCACTTCGCCGATTTTGCCGTCATTCAGGGTGAAAACTTCATCTTTATAGGCCAGGCGACCGATGGGCGATACAACCGCCGCCGTGCCGCAGCCCCAAGCTTCTTCCAGCTTGCCGTTCTTGAGAGCATCTCTCAATTCATCGATGCTCAAAAGACGTTCGGAAACGTTGTAGCCGCGATTCTTGAGCACTTCGATGCAGCTCATGCGGGTGATGCCCGGCAGAATGGAACCGGTCAGCGCAGGAGTAACGATTTCGCCGTCAATCTTGAACATAACGTTCATTGCGCCGACTTCTTCGATGTACTTGCGCTCTACGCCGTCCAGCCACAGCACCTGGCTGTAACCCTTCTGTCCGGCACGTTCACCTGCGCGGCTGCTGGCCGCATAGTTGCCGCCGCACTTGGCATAGCCCGTGCCGCCGCGCACCGCACGCACATCCGTGTCTTCAATCATGATGCTTACGGGATTGATTCCTTCCTTATAATAGCTGCCGGAAGGACTTGCGATGATAACGAACGTGGCATGGTGAACCGTGTGAACGCCCAGCGTTTCATCTGCGCCGAAGGTGAAGGGACGCAGATAGAGCGATGTTCCCTCACTGTGCGGAACCCATTCGGATTCCAGCGAAACGAAGGCCTTCAGAATCTGCAGGAAATCCTCTTCGGGCAGCTGCGGCAGGCACAGGCGCTCCGCAGAATTGATCATGCGGCGTGCGTTCTGTTCCGGGCGGAACAGCTGAACCTTGCCGTCTGCACGGCGATAGGCCTTCAGACCTTCGAAGATTTCGGCACCGTAGTGCAGGCAGGTGGCTGCAGGATGCATGGAGAAATTGGCGAACGGTACGATGCGTGCATCGTGCCAGCCTTCGTCCTGCGACCAGTCAATCACAGCCATGTGATCGGTAAAGGACTGTCCGAAACCCAATGCGCTTTCATCGGTCGGTTTTGCCTTGGGTGTGTTCGTCTTTTCAATGCGAATATTCAGCATTCAAGTCATCCCTTTCAAGAAATTAAGAATTATTCGGCGTAATCGCGTCCCAACTGCAGAGCCTTCAGGTTGACATCATACATTTCGGGATGCTTGACGGAGACCACCTTTTTCAGTGCAGCTTCCACGCCGTCGTCAAATTCGCCGAGCGCTTTGAGAACCTTGCCGGTAAGAATCATGTTGGCCAGCGTGGTCACGCCGCTCTCGGAAGCAATGCCCGTTGCGGGTACATAATAGGTAGTTACGTCATCTCGCATGACCTTGCGCTCCACAAGCGTTGAATCCACGAAAATCATGCCGCCGGGCTGTACGGAATTCTCGTATTTGTCCAGAGAAGGCAGATTCATTACAATCAACACATCGGGGTGATCCACAATCGGCGAACCGACGGGATCATCGCTCACGATTACGGAGCAGTTTGCCGTGCCGCCGCGCATTTCGGGGCCGTAGCTGGGCAGCCAGGAAACTTCTTTGCCTTCCAGCATGCCTTTATTGACCATGAATTTTCCGGCAAACAGAACGCCTTGTCCGCCAAATCCGGCAATCAAAAATGAATGTGTCATTTTTCTGCCTCCTTCTGCGCACTTCTGTCTTTATACACGCCCAGCGGATAGTAGGGAATCATCTTCTCTTCCACCCATTCAAGCGCCTTCACGGGCGTCATGCCCCAGTTCGTCGGGCAGGAGGAAATCACTTCCACCAAAGAGAAACCCTTGCCGTCAATCTGGTTCTGGAACGCTTTCTTAATGGCCTTCTTTGCCGCACGAACGTTCTTGACGTTGTTCACGGCAACGCGCTCGAGATATTCCGGACCGTCGAGCTGAGAAAGCATTTCGCAAACTTTCACGGGATAGCCGCAAAGATTCACATCGCGTCCGTAAGGAGAAGTCTGCGTAACCTGTCCGGGCAGCGAGGTCGGCGCCATCTGACCGCCCGTCATGCCGTAAATGGCATTGTTGATGAAAATCACGGTGATGTTTTCATTGCGGGCAGCGGCGTGTACCGTTTCCGCAGTACCGATGGAAGCCAGGTCGCCGTCGCCCTGATAGGCGAATACGATGTGATTCTCGGGATCCGCGCGCTTTACGCCGGTAGCCACTGCCGGTGCACGTCCGTGTGCGGCTTCGATCATATCGCAGGCAAAATAGTTGTAGCAAAGAACGGAACAGCCAACCGGTGCGATGCCGATGGTGCGTCCTTCGATGCCCAGTTCATCAATGGTTTCCGCCACCAGACGGTGAATGATGCCGTGGGTGCAGCCGGGGCAATAATGCAGCGGCGCATCCGTCAGCGCGTTGGGTTTCTTAAATACAATCATTTCTCTGCGCCTCCTTTTCCGGCAGCTTCCATAATCTTCGCATAAACCTCTTCGGGGGAGGGAATGACACCGCCTGCACGGTTGCACAGCGCCACGGGGCGTTTGCAATCCATAGCCATACGGACGTCTTCAATCATCTGCCCCATATTCAATTCAACGGAGATGAAGCTTGTGCAGTGCTCCGCAGCCTTCTTGATGAATTTTGCGGGGAAGGGCCAGAGCGTAATCGGGCGAATCAGACCGACCTTCACGCCGTTCTTGCGGGCGTTCACAATGGCGTTCTTCGCAACACGGGCGGCAATGCCGAATGCCACAACGCAAATCTCGGCATCGTCCATCATGTATTCTTCCGCGCGCACTTCGTTTTCTTCGATTTCGTGGTAGCGCTTATAGCGTTCGAAATTCATCTGCTCCAACTCGTTGGGATCCAGAGAAAGCGAATTGATGATGTTGTGCTTGCGCTGCATCTTCGTGCCGGTGGTCGCCCACGACTTATCGAACTGATGCGCTTCGGGCTTGCGGAACTCAACGGGCTCCATCATCTGTCCCATGGTGCCGTCTGCCAGAATCATTGCGGTCATGCGATATTTGTCCGCAAGGTCGAAACCCAGTGCGGTCAAATCCGCCATTTCCTGAACGCTGGCGGGAGCAAGCACGATCATGCGGAAGTCGCCGTGACCTGCGCCGCGAGTGGCCTGGAAATAGTCCGACTGGCTGGGCTGAATGCCGCCCAGACCGGGGCCGCCGCGCTGAACATTCACAACCAGTGCGGGAAGATCCGCACCTGCCAGATAGGACAGACCTTCGCTCTTCAGGGAGATTCCCGGGCTGGAAGAGGAAGTCATTACACGATGACCGGTAGAAGAAACGCCGTAGACCATGTTGATGGCGGCGATTTCA
>CAVHAH010000212.1:724-3382 GCA_963633785.1 bacterium | reverse complement strand
CTTGAAGACGGCACGGCGCAGATTGTCGGCTATATCAGTGAGTCTGCGACTGCCGAAATTCCTCAAACAATCGATGGATATACGGTCACTTCGATTGGAGCAAAAGCATTAAGGAATTGCTATTATTTGGAGGAAATTACAATTCCCAATACCGTGATCTCTATCGGCGATTATGCATTTGGTGGTCAGGGAGTAACTGAAATCACCATTCCGGATTCCGTAACGGAAATTGGCGTCAATCCGTTTGCCGAAGTTGTTTCTCTGCAAAGAATAACCGTAAGCCCGGATCATCCGGTTCTTGCAACCATCGACGGCGTGCTGTTTCGCAAAACCGATAAAACGATTCTCAGTTATCCGCAAGGAAAAGAAGATACCGGTTACAGCATTCCGGACGGCATAACCGCCATTGGGGATGGCGCCTTTTATTGCTGTGATGGGCTGACCGCAATAACAATACCGAATTCGGTAACCTCGATTGGTGAGGAAGCATTTGAAGTTTGCGATTCATTGTCGGAAATTATCATTCCGAATTCCGTGACGACGATTGGCGATGAGGCTTTTGCTGATTGTGATTCTTTAACAGATGTTGTGATTCCGAATTCCGTGACAACGATTGGTGATGGAGCTTTTGCTGATTGTAAATTGCTGGAGACTGTCACAATACCGAATTCGGTAACCACTATTGGTAACTTTGCTTTTTGCGAATGTGAGGCGCTGACAACCGTCACGATACCGGATTCGGTAACTTCTATTGGAGAAGGGGCATTTTATACGGATAGCGGCAATCTTACACTACTTGTTTCCCGCGATTCGTATGCGGCGCAATACGCCAAGGATAATGGCGTCCGATTTACTTAGCCGGATGCGAACGACTGGCTGAACGGCTAGAGCCTGTTTCCAGGGGGGGTGTTGACTAATTCACCTTATCGGGCACCTTTTATTTCTTTGACTCCGATATTTACGTTCAAACCGAGCTTTTGCGCTATATGATGCGGCATTTGCTCGGTTTTTTCTGTGCTTTTCGGGTTTGAGGCTGCAAAAAGGCAGACTTCCCCCTTTGTTCATGCTGCATTGAGCGATTCGGGTTCTTCTTGATTCCCAGACAGCGCACCTTCCGATAGCCGAAGTCACACTTCACAATCAGAAACGCTTCTCTTTTGCCGATGCGCTTCCTGTTTTCGTATTCAACATCGCTAAATACAACCTGATTCTTCATATCTACCTGCGTTGTTGCTCTCTTTCTGCATCTATTATACCATCTTTCTCGACGGAGGGAAAGAATTAATCAATGTTTCCCCAGCTTCAAACATATCAATTCTGTCACAAGGTTATCAGCTCCGTCAAGAATTCCGACAATATCAGTGAAAACTTAACTTGACGATTGTCCGAAATCGTACTAATATTGTGTGGTATGATTTCGGACAAAGGGAGGTATTCGGATGGAATCGAGTTCGCCGCGCATCATGAAGCGGTATAATCATCTTCTGGATGAATTGAACGGCGTTTATCATAATATTTCACTGAAAATGAAGGTGACCGACTGCGAAATGATGGTTTTGTATGCGGTGCACGATGCGGGCGATCGGCGTTCATTGAACGAAATTGTTCAAATCACGGGCGTACCCAAGCAAACCATTCACTCGAGTGTCGGAAAACTTGAGTCTCGCGGAATCGTCCGTCTTGAAAAAACGGACGGGAAGCACAAGGAAGTATGTCTCACCGAAGCGGGCGTTTCCCTTGCCGAAAAAACGGCGGGACGCTTAATGCAAGCGGAAAACGAGATTTTCGAATCGTGGGATGCCGAAGATGTCGAGAAATATTTGGCATTGACACAGCGTTTTCTGGACGATCTTCGCGAAAAAAGCAAGGAATTTTGAGGTAAAAGATAATGATTCGTTTATCAGATCACTTTGATGTAAAACGGTTGCTGAAATTCACTTTTCCTTCGATTATCATGATGATTTTTACATCGGTCTACGGAGTTGTGGACGGCTATTTTGTTTCCAACTTTGCGGGGAAAACGGCGTTTACGGCCGTGAATCTGATTATGCCTTTTTTGATGATTCTGGGCTGCGTCGGTTTCATATTCGGAACGGGCGGAAGTGCGCTGATTGCGAAAACAATGGGTGAAGGCGATTCAAAGCGTGCCGACGAGATTTTTTCAATGGTTATCTCCGTTTCCGTTGCGCTTGGCATATTGCTCGGCATTCTCGGTTTGATTTTCTTGCGCCCAATCGCACGGCTGATGGGGGCAAAGGACGAATTGTTGGAGCAGTGCGTGCGTTATGCAAGAATTATTTTGATTGCACAACCGTTCTATGTGCTTCAATATGAATTTCAATGCCTGTTTATTACCGCCGAGAAACCGAAACTCGGTCTGTATGTCACAGTTGCATCCGGGTGTGCGAATATGGTGCTTGATGCACTGCTTGTCGGCGTGTTGCCGTGGGGAATCATCGGTGCCGCCGCCGCAACGGCAATCAGCCAAATGATCGGTGGGCTTTTCCCGCTTGTTTATTTCGCCGAAAAGAAAAATTCCAGCCGCTTGCATTTGGTTGGCGTAAAACCTGCTTTCAAGGTGATTGCAAAGGTTTGTTCAAACGGCGCTTCCGAGTTCATGAGCAATATTTCGATGTCTCTGGTCAGCATGCTGTATAA
>CAVHAH010000212.1:0-714 GCA_963633785.1 bacterium | reverse complement strand
CTGTATAACATTCAGTTGCTTCGCTACGCCGGAGAAGACGGCGTGGCCGCTTACGGCGTTTTGATGTACGTCAGCATGATTTTCAGGCGATTTTTATCGGCTATTCCGTTGGCGTTGCTCCGGTAGTCGGTTATCATTACGGCGCACAAAACAGCGATGAATTGAAAGGACTGCTAAAGCGAAGCCTGTATTTGATTGGCGTTTGTGCGATTGTCATGTTTAGCGCAGGACAGGGACTTGCAACGCCGCTTTCAAAGATTTTTGTAGGATACGATGAAGGGCTTCTCTCGATGACGAAACACGCATTTACCATATTCTCATTCTCGTTTCTGTTTTCGGGATACTCAATCTACGGATCATCATTCTTTACCGCACTCAACGACGGTCTGACTTCCGCATTGATTTCCTTTTTAAGAACGATGATATTCCAGGTTGCCGCAGTGCTTTTGCTTCCGATAATCTGGCAACTCGATGGAATTTGGTTGTCCATCGTAGCGGCAGAGGTTATGTCCGTTGTGGTTACCGTATTCTTTCTTGTCAAAAAGCAAAAGCGTTATGGATATACATTAAGGTGAAATTTGAAAAATGCGATGCCGCAAGAAACGCGCATCGCATTTTTAGTAGAATTCTGCGTCCAGACTGAATTCGGTAGAATCAGCTTAGGAATACGTTGATTTAATCAGCGTTTCCTTAGGGTGTGTTTCTAAAAGGAAA
>CAVHAH010000211.1:0-3389 GCA_963633785.1 bacterium | reverse complement strand
CGGCCAGCAACGCTTGACCACCATTCGCATTCTGCTGTCGGTTCTGGGGGAAAATCCGAAATCGCGGCTCACCTACAAAGCACGCAAAAAATCAGACGAAACGCTTCGGCATTTGGATAATCTGAATGCGGTTGACGCCGCAATCGGCATGGATGTCGGAATTCAAAAGGGCCTCAGGTTTGCGGAGAAGGCGGTTCGGGAGATTCCCGAGGAGAAATTCAAAGACTATTTCTTGAAAAAGGTACACATCATCCACTATCGAGTGCCCAAGGACATCGATTTGAATCACTATTTCGAAATCATGAATTCCCGCGGCGAACAGCTGGAGAAGCATGAAATCGTGAAATCGTGGCTGCTGCAGAAAATCGAGGATTTGGGAGAATCCAAAAAGTTTCATAAAATATGGGATGCCTGCAGTCAGATGGGCGGATTTATTCAGCGATATCTGCCGGAAGATGGTATCTTCGAAAAGAGCCGTGATACATTTGTGCCCGAGGATTGCGATAATCTTATGAATGCGCTTCCCGATGGTTCCGACGAAAACGGCGAATCCGAAATCACGCTTCAAGAAGTTCTCGATGAATGTGCGGATTATCACGAATCGGACGACATGGAAACAAAGGAATCATTTCAGCCGATTATCGATTTCCCCAATTTTCTGCTGATTGTGCTGAAAATTACTTTGATGGATAAATTCAACGAAGTGCCGAAGGATTTTAATTTGGATGACAAACAGCTTCTGGACGAGTTCGGCAAACACAAGAGCGAGATTGATTCTCGAATCTTTATCTTCAATTTGCTGAAAGCCAGATATTTGCTGGATAATTATGTGGTGCATCATTCGTTGGAAGAGGATACGTTCGACAGTAATCCCTGGAAGCTGGAAATGTGGACGAAAGTTGAAGGCTCCCGTAACAAAGGATACGAACACGCAAAGGCTTTTTGCGAAGATAAGGGTCTTCAAGAACGGCTGGTGCAGCTTCTTTCAATGTTTGAGGTCTCCTTCACCGCACGACAGAGGAAGAATTACTTGTTTTATGTGCTGCACTATTTGATGCATGAAAAACAAATCGTTCCCGCTCTTTATGCGGATTATCTGGAAAATCTGGCAAAGAAATACTATACGAATGTATATCTGAAACGCGATCGCATGAACGAATCCAACAACACGCCCGTCCCCGGTTCCTTCGATGAGGCGATTCTTGTTGAAAATCACGTTGATGACGCCAAACCCGCCGAACAGCGATTCGAAGAAATTTACGGCAACGGCTCGCAGGCTTCGCATGGCGTTCCGCTGTTTGTGTTCAACTATCTGGATTACCTGCTTTGGAAGGACTATGCGGACGCGCTCAAGGGCGAGGCCTTGAAGAAAAACAGCGCCGAGCGCAAAGCTTTCTTCGAAAAACTCGGCTGCGGCGATTTTGAATTGGATGTTTTCAACAATTTCTACTTTTCCCGAACGCGCAGAAGTCTGGAGCATTTCTATCCGCAGGCCATGGCCAACGGCGAAGCCGATTCCCTCGATTCGAATCAAATCAACTGTTTCGGCAACTACGCCATGATCGGCTCGGAAATCAACAGCTCCGCTTCCAACTGGTCGCCGAAAACGAAGCTGGATCACTATTTGGACGCCTCGGGCAAAATCAACCGAATCAGCGTGGCGTCGCTCAAATTCATGATTATGCTTCAAATCTGCAAAGACAAGGAGTGGAAGAGGGAAGAGATTCGGGAGCACCAGCGGCGAATGATTCAAAGAATGTGCGCATTCTGAGCAGAATCTCCCGTTCAGCCGACAGAGTTTACAAATGCGTTTGCGATTTTTCGGCTGTTCTCATCCGCTTCATAGGAGAATTCGGGGTGCCATTGAACGCCCACTATAAACTTCTTGCTTGGCATATAGATGCTTTCAATCAGACCGTCTTCGGAAAATGCCATGGCACGAAATTCGGGCGACAGCTCCTTGATTGCCTGATGGTGGCAGCTGTTCACTCCGATTTGCTCCTTGTTCAGTATGTCGAAAAGCGGCGTATGCTTTTGCAGGGCAACCTGATGCGCCGCTCTGTCATAGGGCGGCTGCATGCGGTGGTTTATGCCGCTTGCGTGCTCCGTCGGCAAATCCTGATACAGCGTTCCGCCATAGCAGGCATTCATAAACTGAAGACCTCGGCATATTCCCAAAACGGATTTGTTCCGCTCTACGGCTCTCTTCAGAATATACAGTTCCATTTCGTCTCTCGGTTCGCAGCATAAGCCGCACAGGGATTCTTTTTTTGCATGATATACGGACGGCGACACGTCATGCCCGCCGGTCAGCACGAATCCGCCGCAAATTTCGAGAAAAAAATCCAGCTCGCTCGCTTTTGACGTGAGCGGGAGCATCATCGGAACGGCATTTTCCGCCTCCAGCATTTTCATGTATCCCGGAAGCATCCAGTAGCTTTTTCTTTCATCGTCATAAAGCGGAATAATGCCGATTACTTTTTGATTTTTCGTATTCATGGCTTTCCCTCCGAATTGCGCCGTTATTTTCTTCTGAAAAAGTGAAAATCACAACAATCGCCGCCATAGCCCAGCGTTTTTGTTCTGGTGAATCCGATTTTATTCAATCCGCCATAGGTCACATCATCGACATCGCAAAACAGCCTGCACAATTCGGGACAACCGTTTTCCACGCACGCCGTATGCCATAAACACTCGGTTATCGTGATATCGTAGAAGTCTTTCCCCGATTGCTGTGTGCTCACCTGAAGGTCGGTCGTTCGCATTATCTTCAGAAAGATTCTGCTGTAAATTCCGTAGAATCCGGGAACCTTTTCCATTTTTGCCGTTGAATTGTGCTTTTTCGCCGCCACGATATCCAGCATATACTTTCGCATATATGTATTCACATCGTCCGCCGACAATTCACTTTCCGAAAACGCTTTGTATAATGCGATGCGCGGCAGTATCGTTTGAGCCAGCGTTTTCATTTGATTTTCCGTCTTGTTGTGTGTGTTTGCAATGATTTCCCCGAGAATTTTTTCCTGACGCAGGAAAAGCGCCTGCCCCGCGTCTTTCCCGAATGCTTCGTTCAGAAATTCACTTATCTGCTTTTGCTGTTTTATCTTCATGATACACCCCGCCTTTTATCTTTGCCAAGTCTACGCCTGTGCTGTCTAAGAGTATATCACACTTCTTGATTTTTCGCACGCATTTTCGGTGCGGTTGCTTCAAAACTCATATTCAAAAGCATTATAATTTCATCATCGGGAACGCTCCCGTCAAGCGCAACGGTTATCCACCTTGTTTTATTCATATGATACGCCGGAAAATAACCGTCTTGGCAAAGAAAAGAACCTGCCAATATCGGATCACACTTAAAGTTAACAACGCTCAAAATATCATTCGTC
>CAVHAH010000210.1:0-3436 GCA_963633785.1 bacterium | reverse complement strand
GATCAGGGCGTATTTTTTGTGTCTGAAAGCGGAAGTGACATCGACTTGTCGAGCGCGTGGAGCGATTTTTACTGCATTCAGGAAAACTCCCGATACGCCGCAGGAACTTCGCGCAATGGTCAAACGCTTTATGCGCTGTGCGATGTGAATGGCCGATTGCTTACCGAACCGATTTACAAAACGCTTTTTGCTGCCCAGAACGGCATAATCTTTCAGATCAACGGTGTATACGGATGGATGGATCTCAACGGAAATGTGAAAATTTCTGCGGACTACACGCAGCTCGTTCCCGCGGGTGACAAAGGCTTCTATGCACTTCTGACCGATCCGAATGACGATCAGGCAGATCAGATTTACCGCGTGGATCAGGATGATCGTGCGGTGGCCACGGGCGTTTGGACTACCGTTTCGCTCACAGAAGCACAGAATGAACGTATGCCGTTTTGCGATGCGCGAACTGCTCTGTACGGATATCTCGATCTGAACGGGAATGTCGCCATCGAAGCGCAGTATGAATACGCCGGTACTTTTTCAAACGATCTGGCGGATGCAATACAAAATGGTCTGCATGGTCTGATTGATACAAACGGAAATTGGGTTATTGAACCTGAATATAGTTATATTGCAGAGGGAAACGGCTTTTATGCGGCGCTGAAGGATAATTCCGAATGCATTGTTCTCGATACGCAGCAACAAACCGAATTGTTTCGAATTCAGCAGGATAATATCGAAATTTCCACCGCAGGTGATTATCTGGTTGTGATTTATGCGCAGGCTCTGGATGTATATAATACCTCAGGAGATAAGATTTATACTTGCGCATCGGATACTTCCGTGGTGGAAGGCGTGTCCGGCCAGCTGTTGATTTATGAAGGCGATTGGGGATCGGATACGGTTTATATTATGGAATCTGACGGCAAATTGCTGGACGGAAGCTATCAGCATCTCGTGCCGCTTGATGAAGACCACTATATCTTTGTGTCGATGCAGGTGGCGCTTTATAACAGCGATGTTTTAGACAGTGAACGCTATTCAGTGAACTATGACAGTCTCCGCGAAGGCCTGATCGATCGAACGGGAAAAGAAATCCTGCCTGCACAGTACAAAGAAATTCGGTTGGTCGGCGAGAACCGCTATCTTTTGATTGGCGAAAACGAGCTTGAAATATGCGACGGCGAGGCCAATATCCTCTGGCAAACAGTGATTTTCTCCAATCCATAAATGCAACAAAACCATCTCCTGATTTGTCCGATGGCGAAAGATACACTTATAATTTGACTGATGTACAGGAAATCATTGCGTTGAACGGAAAAACGCTTCTGTATGCGCAGCGAGACAGCAATTCCAAGAATATGGAGATTTGCTCAATGAATGTCACGGACGGTTTGCAGCAGCAGATCATGACAATTCCTGCACAAAACGATCAGAGCGCAAAATGCTTCATCTGAAACGATGCACAGGAGAGCCTCTGGCCATTTCAGAACCTTTGGGAATGTGCTTGGTTGACGGGAATTCTGTTGCAGTGTGGACACGCGAGACGGTTGATCAATATATCGACGTGTTGTAATGCTGCCATGTGATGAGCGAAAACGAAGAAGGTTGAAAACAGACATCGGTACAATCGCACCGATGCCGTTCTTTTATACATGGTGAATTTGCGCCTTTGTTTCCCATGTCTTGCCGTGATAGCGTAGAATACAACAAGTCAACCTGCAGATCCAGTCGAGCACCATCGCAAACCAGACGCCGATTGCGCCCCATCCCAGCCAGAGACCGAGAATATAGCTGAACAGAATGCGAAACAACGCCATTGAGGCAATTGCGACTACCATCGTAAACTTCACATCGCTTGCCGCGCGCAGCGCATTCGGCAATGTGAATGCCAGCGGCCAGAAGAGCATTGCCAAGCCGTTGTGGATTATAACCAGCTTCCATGCCAGTTCCAGTGCATCACCGGAAACGCTGAATATCGGCAGAATCTGTCGAAGCAAAAGCAGCAACGGAATGTTCAGAATGAACTCTTCCATATAAGCCCACTTCAACAGTTTTTTGATGTAATACCGCGCCTGCTTATAATCACCAGCGCCTACGCATTGTCCGACCACTGTGATAATTGCCAGGTTCATCGCCTGACCGGGCAACACGCCGATGGAGTCCATCACATTTGCTACGGCATTCGCGGTGATCTGCACGGTGCCAAATGCAGTAATTACGCCGACCACCAGCAAACGTCCCAGCTGAAACAGGCTGTTTTCCAGACCGTTGGGAATGCCGATGCCGAGGATGTGCTTCATCATGGAGAAATCCGGTTTCCACGCATTCTTCATCAAATGAAGTTGCAAATGCTGATCGCGCAGTAGCCACATCATACAAACTGCGCCCGTCATGCGCGAAAGGAGCGTCGGAATCGCGACGCCTTCTACGCCTGAATTCAAGCCGTAAACGAAAATGGCATTGCCGCCGATATTGATGATATTCACCAATACTGAAACCTTCATTGTAGTTTTCGAACGGTTCATCGAGCGGTAGAGCGCCGTGCCTGCATTGTAAATCGCAATGAACGGATAGGAAATTGCGGTGATGTTCAGATAAATCAGCGCGTTGTCCATTACGTCCTTTTCAATCTGCGAAAACATCAGACTAAGCAGCTGATGTTTCAACGCCAGTACAGGAATCGTAATGATCAGCGCCACGCCTGTGACCACCAGCACCAGCTGATTGGAAGCCCTGCAGGCGTCCTCACGGCGATCTGCGCCGATCATCTGTGAAGCAACCACCGCACCGCCTGTGGCCAGTGCAGCCAGCAGTGCGATAATTACATTGCAAATCTGGTCCACGATCGACACGCCCGAAACGGCCGCATCGCCGAGTTTGGAAACCATCACCGTATCCGCCATGCCGACCAACATCACCAATGCCTGTTCAATCAACAGAGGGAAAATCAGGTCGCGCAGTTGTCGGTTGGAAAATCGCGGTTCATTCAAGAAAATCAGACTCCTTCATCGGCATTTTCAAGGGATCGACGGCGGGACGCACGCGTTTGGCATACCAATACACATCGTGCCATGCGCCGAACTTCCACCCGGATTGGCGCAATGTGCCTTCGTGTCGGTAGCCGCGCTTTTTGTGAAAGTGCACGCTAGCGGAATTTTCACCGGTAATGATGGCATACAATGTGTGGTATCCAAGCTCGATCAAGCGCTGTTCCAACGCATCATACAACTTTCCGCCAATGCCTTTGCCGCGAACATTTTCATCCAGATAAATCGACATATCCGCATCCCACGAATACGCTGCGCGTACGAAAGCTGCATCGCCATACGCATAGCCGAGAATTCGTCCTTCCTCTTCACAGACCAGCCAGGGATATTTGGCGGTAATACGGTCAAATCGCGCCGTGAATTCTTCCAAAGTAAAAACAAAAAAATCAAAGGTT
>CAVHAH010000209.1:0-3372 GCA_963633785.1 bacterium | reverse complement strand
GCCCTGACCGATGCGAATCGGTCCCGCGCCAAGCACGACCTTCTTTTTGCGATCGGTGACGATCGATTGGTTTTCGCCGGAATAGCTCGAATAGAAGTAAGGAATGTAGGCGTTGGTGTGGCAGGTGTCCACCATGCGGAATACCGGGCGAATGCCGTTTGCGCGGCGCAGATTGCTCACTTCGATCTCCGGCTCGTTCCAGAGTTTCGCGATGAACTTGTCGCCAAAGCCCATCTTCTTTGCGCCGGGCAGCACTTCGGCGTTGTTCCTGTTCGCCGCCAGCAGCTTTTCCTCTTCGGTGATTTTCTGCATGGATTCGATGAACAGCGGGGTGATTTTCGTAATTTCATGCAGCTTTTGCACGCTCACGCCCTTGCGCAGCGCCTGCGCCACCGCTTAAATGGTGTCGTCGCGAAAGTCCTTCAGGTATTCCAGCAATTCTCCTTCGCTCATCGAATCGAATTTGGGCATATGGAAGTGGCACACGCCGATTTCCAGCGAGCGCACGCCCTTGAGCAGCGCCTCTTCCAGATTCGCGCCGATGCCCATCACTTCGCCGGTCGCCTTCATCTGGGTGCCCAGCTTGTTGTTTGCGGATGTGAATTTGTCAAACGGGAATCTGGGCAGCTTCGCTACGATGTAATCCAGGCTCGGCTCAAACGCCGCGTTGGTATTCGCAATCGCGATGTCCTCCAGCAGCATGCCCACCGCGATTTTCGCGGTCACGCGTGCGATCGGATAGCCGCTCGCCTTCGACGCCAGCGCGGACGAACGCGACACGCGCGGATTCACTTCAATCAGAAAATATTCGCTGGAATACGGATTCAGCGCAAACTGCACATTGCAGCCGCCTTCGATTTTCAGCGCGCGGATGATCTTGATTGCGGCGTCGTTGAGCATTTTCAGATCGTGGTCGTTCAAAGAAAGAATCGGCGCCACAACGATGGAATCGCCCGTGTGAACGCCCACGGGGTCGACATTCTCCATGCCGCAGATCGTGATCGCATGGTCGGAGGAATCGCGCATGACCTCGAATTCGATTTCCTTGTAGCCGCGCACGCTCTTCTCCACCAGCACCTGATGCACCGGCGACAGGCGGAACGCATTCACCGCAACCTCGATCAGCTCTGCTTCGTCGTAGGCAAAGCCGCCGCCCGTGCCGCCCAATGTGAATGCGGGGCGAAGCACAACGGGATAGCCGATTTCCTGCGCCGCCTTCTTGGCTTCTTCCACGGAATAGGTGATTTGGGAGGGAATCACGGGTTCGCCGATTTCCTGGCAAAGCTCCTTGAACAGCTCGCGGTCTTCCGCACGCTCGATGCTTGCGCTGCTCGTTCCCAGCAGCTGCACGCCGCATTCACGCAGAACGCCCTTCTTTTCAAGCTGCATCGCCAGATTCAAACCCGTCTGACCGCCGATGCCGGGGATAATCGCATCGGGGCGCTCGTAGCGCAGAATGCGCGCCACGTATTCAAGCGTGAGCGGTTCCATGTAAACCTTGTCGGCAATGGTGGTGTCCGTCATGATGGTTGCGGGATTGGAATTCACCAGAACGACCTCGTAGCCCTCTTCCTTCAGCGCCAGGCACGCCTGCGTGCCCGCATAGTCGAATTCGGCAGCCTGACCGATTACGATGGGGCCCGAACCGATAATCATGATTTTCTTCAAGTCTGTTCTCTTTGCCATTTTCTGTTTCCTCCCTTTATTCCTCTATCCATGCAACCTTGCCTTGTGAAACGGTCATTTTGCATCGCCCGAACACGTGATTTCCGGCAAACGGCGTGCTTCTGCCCTTCGACAGGAATGCGTTCGGGTCTATTTCATATTCGGCATTCAAGTCGAACACCGTGAAATTCTTTTCCATGGGCAAATCAATCGAGAATCTGCGGCACGGATTCTCATGCAGCAGCGCAATCAGCTTTTCAAGCGTCAGAACGCCCTTCTTCACCAGCCCCGTATACAACAGCGCAAACGCCGTTTCGATGCCGACCACGCCCATCGGACTCTTTTCCAGCCCGCGGCTCTTTTCCTCTGCGCTGTGCGGCGCATGGTCGGTGGCAATCATGTCGATGGTGCCGTCGAGAATGCCTTCGATGAGCGCTTCACGATCTTCACGGCTTCGAAGCGGCGGATTCATCTTGAATCGACCGTCCTCCTGCAAATCGTTTTCATCCAGCAAAAGATAATGCGGTGCGGTTTCGCAGGTCACGTCCACGCCTTCACGCTTCGCCTTTCGCACCAGCGCAACGCTCTCTTTCGTGGAAACGTGGCAGATGTGATACGCACATCCGCTCTCCTTCGCCAGCGCCAGATCCCGCTGAATCGGCCCCCATTCGCTTTCGGAACAGATGCCCCGATGCCCGTGCGCCGCCGCATAAACGCCGTCGTGAATGTAACCGCCGTGCAGAAGGGCGTTGTCCTCGCAGTGGGCGGCGATGATTTTGCGAAGCGATTTCGCCTTTCGCATGGCGGCGAGCATCATTTCGCGATTCTGAACGCCGTGGCCGTCGTCGGAGAATGCGCAGATGTTTGCGGCCATTGCGTCCATGTCCGCCAGCCGTTCGCCCGCTTCATTCACCGTGATTGCGCCGTAGGGCAATACCCGAATGGCGGCATCGCGGTCGATGATGTCCTGCTGAATTTTGAGATTCTCCGCGCAGTCGGGAACGGGATTCAGATTCGGCATTGTGCAAACCGCCGCATAACCGCCCCTCGCCGCCGCGCGGCTGCCCGAATAAATCGTTTCTTTATAAGAAAATCCCGGTTCGCGGAAATGAACGTGAACATCCGCAAAACCGGGAAAAACAGCAAGTCCGTGAAACAACTCGCCCGAAACACCTGATGCCTCAAATGAAAAATCACGCTGATGCAGTTGGCCGTTTTCGTAGACAATTGCATTTGAAATGATGCCTTTCATATTCGCGCAATCCCCCTTTTGACGTATAAAAAAACTCCTGCCGATCGGCAGGAGCGAAATGTATGCGCAAAAACTCGGGCGCACTGCGCCTGAGAATCCCTATATCCGCCTTGCCGGTCTCTCGTACCGAATTAAAGAACGTCTGTCCGGAGGATATTGTAGCAGGATTTCAGGCGTTTGTCAATGAAAATTGGATAAACAATTATGAAAATACATCCCTTACGCGATCAAAGAAAGTCTTCTTTTTTTCGTATTGATTGCCGTTGGTGATCGCGTCGAATTCACGCAGCAGGTTCTTCTGCTTCTCCGTGAGCTTCGTGGGAATCTCCACTGCGGCGGTCACATACAGGTCGCCCTTGCCGTTGCCGCGCAAATGCGCCACGCCTTCACCGCGAATCACAAACACGCGTCCGGGCTGCGTTCCCTCCGGGAATTTGTATTTCACCGGCTTGCCC
>CAVHAH010000208.1:0-3441 GCA_963633785.1 bacterium | reverse complement strand
GAATCACGGCGTGTGCAATCGCCGTTTACAGCATGCAAGATGCGGCATTTTTTCCCGCAAGCGCACCCGTTGAAAATGCGATTTGAAGATTGAATCCACCCGTGGAAGCATCCACATCGAGCATTTCACCCGCAAAATACAGCCCCGAAATGCACTTTGATTCCATTGTTTTCGGATTTACTTCCTTTACATTCACGCCTCCGCGCGTAACGATTGCTTCTTCGAATCCGCGCAGACGTTTCGGCGTGAGCGGAACGGCTTTCAGAAGCTGCACAAGTGTTTTGCGCTGTTGCGCGGTGATGCTGTGAATGGGAGCCGTCGGCGACAGATGTGCCAGAACGAGCAGCTGCAATCCGAGATTATGCGGAACCAGCTTATCCATTGCGGCAACAAGCTGTTTGCGCGACAATTCTCTGAAATCTCGCACAAGGCGATCATCCAATGTAG
Source organism: bacterium (assembly GCA_963633785.1). Classification (GTDB taxonomy): domain Bacteria; phylum Bacillota; class Clostridia; order Christensenellales; family Aristaeellaceae; genus Faecivicinus. The sequence continues at coordinate 2,994 of CAVHAH010000208.1, read as the reverse complement.
CTTCATCCAGTGCGGGTTTCAAATCGATTTCCATGCGTACGGATTCGAGTTCCTCCGGCATCAGGCAGGAAAGCGTCAATACCAGCGGACCCGAAACGCCGAAATGTGTAAACAACATCTCGCCCATATCGCTGTACAGCACTTTTTCTTTGCCTTTCACATTGGCATACGCAGTCAACCGCACGTTTTTGAGCGACAGACCCATCAGATTCGCAGGCCAGCTTTCGCGCGTTTCAATCGGAACCAGCGAAGGGCGAGGCGTCTGAATCGTGTGCCCCGCAGATTCCGCAAAGGTATAACCGTCTCCCGTTGATCCGGTAGAGGGATAACTCAAGCCGCCCGTTGCGAGAATTACCGCATCGGCGGAGAGCTTCTCCCCGTTTTCCAGGCACACCCCTTGAATTGTCGAATTCTCAACAATCAGGGATGCTACGCGCGTATTCAGACGAATCGTTACACCGGCGTTTTCCATCGCACGCTTCAACGCCAAAATGATATCGCTGGAATGATCCGAAACGGGAAACACGCGGTTTCCGCGTTCGACCTTGAGCGGTACGCCCTGTTGCTCAATCAGCTGCATTAGGCTCTGATTATCCATCTCCGCAAGCGAAGCGTACAAAAAGCGCGGGTTGCGAAAAACATGGTTCAGAAACACATCACGTTCCGCCGTATTGGTCACATTGCAGCGGCCTTTTCCCGTGATATAAACCTTTTTGCCGAGCTTTTCGTTTCGTTCGATAAGCAGCACTTCCGCTCCCGAACGAGCGGCATAGATTGCCGACATCATTCCCGCCGCTCCGCCGCCGACTACGATGATTCTGTCGTGCATATTACTCCCCCGTTTTCGCAAGATAAACGTTGTATTTATCCCAAATCTGTTCCATATTGGAGAAGTATTCGGAAACCTCATGTCTGCGGCGCTGGCCGAGCGCAACAATCAGTGCGTTAATCAGAGAAAGCGGTGCGGCGAACGAATCGACGAACGACGACATATCGCTTTTCGCCATCAGGCAGATGTTGGCCGTTGAATGCAAAGGAGAAAGCGGGCCGTCCGTAATGGCAATCAGTTCGGCGCCTCGGGACCGGGCGAATTCCATCGCTTCGATTGAGCGAGCCGTATAACGCGGGAAAGAAATGCCGATCAGCAAATCACCTTCGCCGATGCGTGCAAGCTGTTCGAAAATATCGCTGACGCCCGACGTCACGACCCGTACATTCGGGAATATAAACTTCAGATAATGTGCAAAAAACTCCGCAATAGGTGCAGACGCACGCAGACCCATCACATAGATATTCCGCGCCTGAATAATGGTTTCGATAGCGGTTTCGAAAGCGTTGACGTCCAGCTCATCCAATGTAGAGCGAATGTTTTGAATATCCGCCCGAAGCACTTTATTCAAAACCTGCGCATGATCCATATCGGAAGTCATTTCAAAGCGTTGTGCCGCAGTCAGGCGATGACGAACCAGTTCCTGCAAAGCCTTCTGAAGCTGAGGATAGCCGCTGTAACCGAGTGCCGATGCAAAACGAACCACCGTAGATTCAGACACGCCGACGTATTCGCCCAGTTTTGAAGCGGTCATAAAGACCACCTTATCGTAATGCGTCACAATGCTTTCGGCAATTCTGCGATGACTCTTCGACAGCTTCTTCCCGCTGTGATTCAATCGCTCAATAAGCTCCTGTGCGTTCTCCATATTTGCCTCCGACTTGATTTGATATTGCTTTTATTATACTCCCATCAAGCCATTTATGCAAGTCATTTTCTGTAATAATTCATTTTTCGCTCAATTCAACGAAAAAATCGAGCGAAAACGGGCGAAATACTTCAAACTTGCAGAATTACGGTTGCATTTCGAACGCAAGGCAAATAAACGCTTTACGCCTTATGTCCGCCGATTTGAGCGTTTCTTTCCTTCGCCGTTGCACCTTCTTCAAGATTCATTCCCCTCAGAAGGGCGTTTTTGCCGTATTTTTTCTTGATTGCTATGGTGGCCTGCTGAATTTTCCGTTCACGTTCCAGTGCGGCAGCTTCTTTTTTCTCTCTTTCGGCTTCCGATTCATAATCGGTAAAGAGATTAAGCTGAATAGATTCCTCCGCTTTTCTCGGCGCATCCGCCTCGGGCAAAACGTGGTTCACCACAACGTAGATTCGCCGAACGAGCAGTTTCTCATTCACAATTCTATCGTACAATTCGGAAACGGCATTCATGATTTTCTTTGCGGAAGCGGTATAATCCGCAAGATTAATCGATCCGTGTGCCTTTTTGGGCAAAAGCCTTCCGTAAAAATCCCTTTCGAATTCTCCGCGGTATTCATTTCCTCGCATTGTGTCCGTGAGATTTTCGATATCGTAAATCACCGACAGAACAATTTGATTGGTCAGAAGCCCCTTTTCCACCAAATCCAGCGCAAGTGCGTCTGCCATTTCAAGCGTGACCAGTTTGGCTTTTCCGGCTTCATAGGCACAGGACAACACCTGTCCCGAGCTCAGGCTGTTGCTCTCCGGTTTGTAGGCTTTGATGTTTTCAACGGTGCACGGTTCCCATCCCCACGCATGATCAATAAGCAATTCGGCATTCTTTCCGAACAGTCGGTAAAGAAATTCTTCATCTTTATGCGAACAAAGGGCAATATCCCCCATGGTGAACAATCCATAGCGTTCGAGTTTTTTCGCATAACCGCGTCCGATGCGCCAGAAATCCGTAATCGGGCGATGATCCCACAATTCACGGCGGAATTTCATTTCATCAAGTTGAGCGATGCGAACCCCGTTTTTGTCTGCGGGAATGTGCTTCGCAACGATATCCATAGCGACCTTGCACAAAAACAGATTCGTTCCGATTCCTGCGGTTGCGGTGATTCCCGTGGCATTCAAAACCTCCAGAATGATTTTCATCGCAAGATCATGCGCAGAGAGTTTATAGGTATTCAGATAGCGGGACACATCCATAAAAACTTCATCGATGGAATAGACAATGATATCCTCCGGAG
>CAVHAH010000207.1:0-3453 GCA_963633785.1 bacterium | reverse complement strand
CCTTTTAGAAACACACCCTAAGGGTTTTCAGCCTTAAACCTTAACTTTTTGCAATTCCATCTACCGCAAAATTCGCTATTCGGCGTACCGCCTCATTTGTGCTGTATTGCCTTTATTCTTTGTTGCCCGTGATGAAATAATCGCAGTATTCACCGCCGCTTGCCAGGGTTTGCGCGCGGTGCAAAACGCCGTGCTGAAGGGAAATCATAACCTCATCCAATTCACAAAACAGCGGCATCAATTCCGAAACGCCCAGTTTTTCGGCATAAGCGCAGATGGGGCAGCGGGTGATGCGGTAATAGCAGGCGCCCTCATACGGCTGTCCGACAAAATCCACCTTGAATGAATTGGGGTATTTCGCCTCTTTTTCCGCCGTGTACCACTTGACGTATTTGACGATGCTCTTTTTGTTCTCCGCCTTGCCCTTGTCGGTATTCAGGTCGGTTCTCGAGAAATACCACTTGATGTGATACAGCGAGCGGCGCATCATCTCCTGAACGGTTTCGGGCGGAATCTTTTTCCCGCTCGCCACATACGGCGCCACGAATGCGAGAGCGAACAGCTCGTTGTAGGCCATGGGGTTGTCGTTGCCGATGTCCTCCGCCTTCTCGACCAGTTCACGATAGACCTTCTTGCTCTTTTTCATGATGTCGGCGGCGTATTCCTTGCTGTATTTCTCCGATAAAACCTTTTTCATTGGGCGCTTGAACATCCAAAAATAAAAGCCGTTGTATTTCATAATCCTGCCCCTCGCTGAATAATGTGTTTGCGGCAGCATCGAACAATTCGGAACCAACGCCGAATTGCGAGGTATCCGAAAGCTGTAAAACTCACGGCTCAGATACCGCCCATTCGGAATGTAATCCGATTCGTCATCCCGCCCGCAATTCTGCCCTTACAGCCTCCATTATACCACATTTCCCGATGAATGGGAAGAGATGCACCGATTCATTCGCAAACGAACCCGAGCATGCCTTTCATTGCCCGACTTACCGCCTCGTTTAATCAGCACACCCCGGGAATGGATTCAAGCGCCAATCAGGAAAGCTGAATGCGAATTACAGGGCGAATGCAGTGGTACAGGCTGCTCACAAAGCCGCCGAAGTGGTCGATAGTGCCATTGCTGTTTACGGCAATGGCACTGTGGGCGGCATCACCCGGCGTGCGCAGCCACCAGTGACATCCTCCGTTGGGGAGCACAATAGCATCTCTGCTCATCGCATAATCCGTGGGCTGACATATACGGGCAGAGGAATCATCGAAATACCATTCCGCCTCCCGCAGGCTCAGCAGGAAGACATTATCAACGGTATCGTTTCCCGAATCCGTATCGTAAGTGGGATTATCTTCTGCCCGAACCGTCGCCTGAACAATGATTGCTTTCTCCCGGGCATTGAATGCCGTGTTGTAGAATTCATTATTCAGCCAGCTTCGCAGCGTGCATTCTTCCCATGAAGTATTCTTCTGCTCGGTATTATAGAACTGAACATCCAGGGCGTATTTGCTGATCAGCAGCGCCTGATTGTCCTCGACATCCAGAATCAGCCATTCAATCGGCGTTTCGTCCGTGCCGGAAGAAGTCTGCGGGTATCTGCCCAAGGTGATATATTCGCCGATTCGGTCATCCGCAAGATTCATTTCATCCTGCTGTGCCGCCTCGCTGTTTGCTACGGCAGAAAGCCGCACCCAAATTGTCGGGCGCATGCCGAAATCATAAAAGGTGACATCATAGCCGACATAGTAAACGGAGCCGTCACAGCGCACGCAGGCCGCATCGTTGTTCTCATCGCCCGGCGAACGAAGCCACCAGTAACACGCTTCCTCAAACACGTAAACCCCGCGTTCGACTGCGTAGTCCGTGGGGCGGGCGATACGGAGTTCATCGGTATCGATATATCGCCTTGATTCCTGAATGCTCAGCAGAAATACATTGTCAATCGTATCGTTTCCCGCTTCCGTATCACAAGCCACGTTGTCCATTGCCGTTACCGTTGTTTGAAGAACGTTCGTCTTCTCCTCCGCATTGAATGCCGTATCGTAGAATTCGCCGTTCAACCGACTGCGAAGCGCGCAGTTTTCCCAGGTGGTTTCAACTAACTCGTCATTATATGACGCCGCATCCAATATGTATTTACTAATCAGCAGTGCCCGACCTCTTTTCACGTCCAGCACCTGCCATTCAATCGGCGTTTCGTCCGTGCCGGAAGATGTCTGGGGATAGCGGCCGAATTCCACGCAATCGCCGATTTCAAGGCCGATATCCTCCTCGGCTGCCGCAACTGCGCACGAGCAGGCAACAAGCAATACCGCCATCAGGAGCGCAAAAGTCTTTCGCAAAGTATTCTTCATGGTCATCGCTGCCTTTCCTGTAATTTCATCGTCATTATATGCCGAATTCCGCAGAAATGTCAATAGTCAAAAAGATACCGCAAAGGCGCATTCGGCGTTGCGAATTGTGCGATATCGCCCACGGGTGATTATAGCAGAAAGCGTTGCAGGTAAATTGCGGGGATATTCGTTTCGTGGTATAATTATTAGGGAGTCTAAAACTACCCGTTTGTGTGGGGCGTGATTTTCGGAAACGGTATATACTATGTCTGTATGAGCGCATTGAAACGAGGAATCGCAAATGACCGAGCGGCAACGACAGATTCTATACAACATAGCAGCCTTTCTTCTGCTGTTTGCGGTATCTCTGTATCGGCAGATCAGTCTTCGGCATTGGCCGGAGGACCCGTGTCGGACGTATGTTTTGTATGCCTGTTATGTAGTTCTGCTCGGCGTATGGACGTTATTCATTCCGCTTCGGGTTACGCAAAGAAATATGCGCATTTTCATGCTGCTGCAGGCGGCCGTTATATTCTTCGGGGCAACCGTTCGGTTTTTGCAGGATACCTTCTGGACGCACAATATCTATCTGACAAGAATCAGCGGGCTTTGGCTTCCCGCATCCCTTTTGCTGATGCTGTTATGCGGTTTTTATGCCGCACTGGGCATCGGACAGGCGGACGGCTACCGCATCCCGCGGAAATGGTTTTGGCTCATTCTTCCGACGCTCCTTATGGCGGCGATTATTGCGACAGACGAACATCATCACTTTATGTTTTTCATCATCGAGGATGATCCGCAACCCAATCTTGATTTTTACCCCAATATCGGCACTTTTTTCACGGCAGGATTGGTTGTATTACTCATCGTTGCACGCGTTTTCTATATATACAGGCAAAACCGTATTCTGTCGGGCAAGAAAACATTGCGCATGCTGGTTCCGTTGTTTGAGCCGATTCTGCTTGGCATTTTTTCGTTTACCTTTTTTGCGGGGATGCTTGATTGGATTCCCGCGTTAAAAGGCGTGGAGGTTATGGAGCTTTACGCCAAATTCTATTACAGTGAAATTCTCACCTGGGAGATTTTTATTTATATCGGGCTGGTTCCGACCAACATGGATTATTC
>CAVHAH010000206.1:1450-3516 GCA_963633785.1 bacterium | reverse complement strand
GGTCAACCGTCGAACAAATCGGCAAAAGTGCGTTTTACCGAAGCATTATAGCACATCCGCCCCTTCATGTGCAACAGATTTAGGTTAATTTTCTCTTCGAATCGCTTTTTGCCGATAAAATCTTGACCGAATGGCGGAGTTTCATTATAATATAGGAAATCACAACGATTCGGACGGAGGAATTCAAACATGTTGGAAGCGTTAAAGAAAGCGGTGTATGAAGCCAATATGCTTTTGCCCAAATACGGTCTGGTTACGTTCACATGGGGAAATGTCAGCGGAATCGACCGTGAAAGCGGCATTATGGTCATCAAGCCGTCGGGCGTGGAATACGATGCGCTTACGCCTGAAATGATGGTGGCGGTGGATTTGAACGGACATCGTGTGGAAGGTGATTTGAATCCTTCTTCCGATACGGATACGCATATCGAATTGTATCGCGCCTATCCGACCATCGGCGGCATCGTGCACACCCACAGCGCCCATGCGGTCGCCTGGGCACAGGCGGGCAAGGATATTCCCTGCTACGGCACCACGCATGCGGATTATTTCTACGGTTCCGTTCCCTGCACCCGCTCGCTGACGCCTAAAGAGGTGGACGAAGGCTACGAGCGCAACACGGGACGCGTGATTTGCGAAACGTTTGATACGCGCGGGCTGAATCCGTCACACGTTCCGGGCGTGATTTGCCGCAACCACGGGCCTTTCACATGGGGCAAGGATGCGGCGCAGGCGGTGTATCATGCGGTTGTTCTGGAAGAGGTTGCGAAAATGGCATTGTATACCGTTCAGATTGCGCCGCAGACCGAGCCGGCACCGCAACACATTCAGGACAAACATTTCATGCGCAAACACGGCCCGAATGCATATTACGGACAAAAGAAATAATGATTGCCGAGCATTTATCGGGAGAGCATTCGCATTTCCCGATAGATGCTTTGCATTTCACTGTCGAGCTCTGCGCTGCGTTCTGCGCAGAGCTTTAGTCGATATTTCAGCGCCGTAGTGGCTTCCACATCGTTTTTGTAGCGCAGTTGATGTTCTAGGCTCGCCCAGAAATCCATCGCAATGGTGCGAATCTGAATCTCCACGGGAACGGATTCGGTGTGGTCGGACAAATAGACGGGCACGCGAACCACGAGGTGCAGACTCCTGTAACCGTTTGGCTTGGGCTCGCGGATATAATCGCATTTTTCGACCAGCTCGATATCCTGCTGACGGGTAATCAGGTCGGCAAGGCGATAAATATCGTCGATATAATTGCAGATGATGCGCACGCCCGCAATATCGAAAAGGTGCTCCTCGGCGGATTCAATCGTCACGGGATATCCCTTGCGCTGAAGCTTTTCGACGATGCTTTGCGGAGATTTCAGGCGGCTTTCGATATGGTGAATGGGGTTGGCGGCATAGTGAATGGTGAATTCCCGATCGAGAATTTCCAGTTTTGTGGATATAGAACGAATTGCGCCGTCGTAGAGATGCGCCATTTCGAGATAACGTTTGTCAAAAGGCTGATCGCCGCTCATGGGCGTAAGTGATGTTTCGTTGTTCATATCAAACTCCTTTCATTCCTATTATACTGCGGAATTGTCAACCGCGTATGAACAATGTGAAACAAAAAAACGGATGCGTTTATATTTGGTTCATGATGATATGTCAGAATTGCGGTGAGGTGAAAGTATATGTTTCATATTCTGGTTGTTGAAGACAATCCGAATGCACGAAAGCTGATGGAAACCGTCCTCAAGCAAAACGGCTACGAACCGCTCCTGGCGGCGGATGGCATTGAAGCGCTGGAGGTTTTGGATAATAAACATGTGGATTTGATTGTGCTGGATGTGATGATGCCCCGCATGGACGGCTATGAATTCACGGAAACGCTGCGCTCATCGGGGTGCGATTTGCCGATTCTGATGGTCACGGCCAAAGAAAAACCCGCGGATAAGCGCAAGGGATTCATCATCGGAACGGATGATTACATGGTCAAGCCCGTAGACGAAGAGGAAATGATTCTGCGCATTGCCGCCCTGCTGCGCCGATCCAGAATCGTGAATGAACACCGATTG
>CAVHAH010000206.1:0-1440 GCA_963633785.1 bacterium | reverse complement strand
CTTCCGAAAAAGGAATTCCTTTTGCTGTTCAAGCTGCTTTCCTATTCCAACAAGATATTCACCCGCCGCCAGCTGATGGATGAAATCTGGGATATGGATTCGGAAACCGATGAAAGAACGGTGGACGTGCACATCAACCGTTTGAGAGACCGCTTCCGCAACAATCCCGATTTCGATATCGTTACGGTGCGCGGGCTGGGCTACAAGGCGGTGAAGCGCACATGAAGGGAGAACCGAAGCATTCACTGACGGCTTTGCTGATTACCTACATGCTGTTTGTGCTGTTGCTGTCGGGCTTGCTTACGGGCGGATCTTATCTGCTTTTGTTCATTGCGGGATTCATTCCCGGCTTTCTTCTGAGCCATTTCGGAATGCCCGTGATGCTTACGCTGATGCTGATTGTGTTTTCGATGATGCTCTGCGTAAGCCTCAGCCATTCCAAACTGCGCCCGATGAACGACCTGATTCGTGCGATGAATCAGGTTTCTCAGGGCGATTTTTCCGTGCGTGTGGACGATACGGACGCTCACGGAACGATGGGCGAGGTCATTCACAGTTTCAACTGCATGGCGGATGAACTGGGCGGAATCGAGATGTTCCGAAAGGACTTCATCAACAATTTTTCGCATGAATTCAAAACGCCGATTGTATCCATTCGAGGATTCGCCAAACAGCTCGAGCGCGACGATTTAACGGAGGAACAGCGTCGGGAATATGCGCATATCATTGTAACGGAATCGGAACGGCTGGCGAATATGGCGAGCAATATTCTGCTTCTGACCAAGCTGGAAAACCAGCAGATTATCACCAACAAAGCCGAATACCGCCTCGACGAACAGCTCAGAAACTGCATATTGATTCTGGAAAAACAGTGGTCGGCCAAAGACATAGAGCTTTCGCTGAATCTCGATGAGGTTACGTATGTCGGCGATGAGGAAATGATGAGCCACGTTTGGCTGAATCTGCTCAATAACGCCATTAAGTTTTCGCCGAATGAATCCACATTGGAGCTTTCGTGCGCAAGAAAAGAACATTATATCGAAGTGGTCGTACGGGATCACGGCGAAGGCATGTCGCCCGAAACCCAAAAGCGGATTTTCGAGAAATTCTATCAGGGAGATTCCGCCCACGCAACTGAGGGCAACGGCCTGGGGCTTTCGCTGGTGAAGCGCATCGTGGACCTCTGTTCGGGAACGATTGAAGTTTCAAGCACCCTGGGGGAAGGAACGACCTTTACGGTGCGTTTGTCCGTATAACCCGCCGCACAGCCAATCGGCTTGTGCGGTTTGATGCAATCAAAGCCGCTTTTTATGTTGACAATGCTCTCTGAATTCGTGTATAATTCGTGTATGGAATGTAAACAAATGGGGAGGATTGGAAAATATGAAGCGGATATTGTCGTTTCTGTTGATTCTGGCTTTGATGCTCTCGTTCAACGCA
>CAVHAH010000205.1:0-3518 GCA_963633785.1 bacterium | reverse complement strand
GGAACAGACCTGATCGATTAGGTTGTTCTGAAGCTCCTCTTCGGCCTTTCGGTCGATATACTGTTGAAGTTGGTCGCGCAAGGCCTTCTGCAATTCAGAAAAGCTTTCCAAATGGAACACCTCACGCGCAAAGGTGTCATCGGCCCTGTACTTTTCGTTTACACGAATGGCGCGAATGGTGCAGTGGAACACGGCCGGCTGGCCGGCCAAGGCCGGAACATGATAGGAAGTGGGAAAGTTCACGTGAACATTCACCTGATCTCCGGTTTTTTTGTTCAAAAGTTGTGCTTCAAAGCCGGGAATGAACATACCGCTGCCGAGCACCAGCGTCTGGTTGGAGGCACTTCCGCCTTCAAAGGCAACGCCTTCTATGGTGCCTGTATAGTCCAGCACCAGTTCATCGCCCAACTGTGAAGAACGATCGGAAATCACGGTGGTTTTCTTGTGCTGCTCGAGCAAGCGATCCATTTGCTTTTCAACCTGCGCATCCGTTACGCGTATCCGCTCCAGCGTGCACTGGAGGCCTTTATATTGTAACATTCTGTCATCTCCTGAATTTACTTGATACCCAGATTATAACCGATTTTGCACGAATTGTCCACCGGACACCCACAAATTAACAGTAAACAAAAGCCGCTTATTTATTGACAAACGCGAATAATTGTGATACACTTATACCCAGTGATAAGGCATGAAGATCTGTTTACAGATTGGTCTCTCACATCAGGGAAAACGTACATAAAATAGAGGAGGAATCTACCATGCTGGATCCGACCATTTACAAGGATTGGCAAATTGCAGAGGAAGCGGAAAAGAATCTGCCTTCTGTGGAGTATTTCCGTGAGAAGCTCGGTCTTCTGCCCGATGAAATCATCCCCTACGGCAAGACCCCGAAACTCGACTTTATTAAGATTATGAACCGTCTGAAGGACAAGCCCGACGGTAAATTCATCGAAGTTACCGCCATCACCCCCACCCCCTTCGGCGAGGGCAAGTCCACCGTATCCCTGGGCCTGATCGAAGGCTTGGGCTATATCGGCAAGAATGCAGGCGGCGCACTGCGTCAGCCCTCCGGCGGCCCGACCATGAACGTAAAGGGTACTGCGGCAGGCGGCGGAAACGCATTGCTGATGCCGATGACCGAGTTCTCCCTCGGCTTGACCGGCGATATCAACGATATCATGAATGCGCACAACCTGGCAATGGTTGCTTTGACTGCCCGTATGCAGCATGAGCGCAACAACAACGACGAGTGGCTGGCCAAGAAGGGTCTGAAGCGCCTCGATATCGATCCCAAGCGCGTTGAAATGGGCTGGGTTATCGACTTCTGCGCACAGTCTCTGCGTAACATCATCATCGGTCTGGGCGGACGTCTTGACGGCTTCATGATGGAGTCCAAGTTCGGCATTGCCGTCGGATCTGAATTGATGGCTATCTTGGCAGTTGCACGCGATCTGAAGGATCTGCGTGAGCGCATCGGCAAGATCGTTGTGGCATACTCCCGTTCCGGCGAACCCGTAACCTGCGATGACCTCGAGGTTGCAGGCGCTATGACCGCTTGGATGCGCAACGCAATCAATCCCACCATGTGCTACACCGTTGAGCATCAGCCTGTTCTGATTCATGCAGGCCCCTTCGCAAACATCGCTATCGGTCAGTCTTCCGTTATTGCGGACCGTCTGGCTCTGAAGCTGTTTGACTACCATGTAACCGAATCCGGCTTCGCTGCGGACATCGGCTTCGAGAAGTTCTGGAATGTTAAGACCCGTCTGTCCGGTCTGACTCCGAACGTATCCGTTCTGGTTGCGACCGTTCGTGCACTGAAGATGCACGGTGGCGGACCTGCGGTTAAGCCGGGCAGCCCCCTGCCGAAGGAGTACACCGAGGAGAACCTCGAGCTGCTCGAAAAGGGCACCTGCAACCTGTTCCATCACGTGAACACCATTCTGAAGTCCGGCATCACCCCCGTTGTCTGCATCAACCGTTTCTACACCGATACGGATGCGGAAGTTGCACTGCTCAAGAAGCTGTGCGCAGAACGCGGCGTACGCTGTGCAGAGAGCAATCACTGGCGTTACGGCGGCAAGGGCGCTGTTGAGCTGGCTGAAGTGGTTGTGGAAGCATGCGAACACAAGAACGAAGTCAAGTTCCTGTACGATCTGGATATGCCGCTGCGCAAGCGCGTTGAGCTGATTGCCAAGGAAGTTTACGGTGCCGATGGCGTTGATTGGGCTCCGCTCGCAACGCAGAAGGCCGAGCGCTTCGAGAACGATCCGAAGTATGCCGACTACTGCACCATGATGGTTAAGACCCATCTGTCCCTGTCCGACGATCCGACGAAAAAGGGCGTGCCGACCGGCTGGCGTCTTGCCATCCGCGACATCCTTGAGTACGGCGGAGCGAAGTTCCTCTGCCCGATGGCAGGCACCATCTCCATGATGCCCGGCACCGCAGCGGATCCGGCATATCGTCGTATCGATGTGGACACCGAAACCGGCAAGGTATCCGGTCTGTTCTAATCAAAATACATTTCATGAATATGGGTGGCAGAAATGTCACCCATATTTCGAGTAAAGGAGAAAATCACTATGGATATGACTCAGGTATCCTGCCGTGAATTTGTGAAGGTTCTGGCATCGGACGCACCGGCTCCGGGCGGCGGCGGTGCAGCCGCATTGGTTGGCGCCATCGGAACGGCTTTGGGCAATATGGTCGGTTCGCTGACTCTGGGCAAGAAAAAGTATGCCGACGTTCAGGATGAAATCATTGCACTGAAGGCAAAATGCGATACCCTGCAAACCGAGCTGCTCAATCAGGTGGAAGCGGATGAAATCAACTTCCTGCCGCTGGCCAAGGCTTACGGCATTCCGAAGGATGATCCGACCCGTGATACCGTGATGGAAGAAGCCACGATTATCGCCTGCTCCACTCCGATGAAAATCATGGAGCTTTGCTGCGAAGCAATCGATGCAATCAAGGTTTTCGCAGAGAAGGGTTCTCGTCTGGCGGTTTCCGATGCGGGATGCGGAGCAGTTTGCTGCAAAGCCGCACTGCAGAGCGCATCTTTGAATGTGTTCATCAATACCAAGAGCCTGAAAAATCGCGCAGTTGCCGAAGAAATGAACAAAAAGGCAAATGATATGCTGGATAAATACTGCGCAATGGCAGATGAGATTTTTGCGGGTGTCCGCGCAAATTTCTTCTGATACGCTAAATCGTTGGAGGAAAAGAAAATGGCAAAACAGCTGCTTGCAAAAGAAGTTACCGCCGCAATGATTGAAAAGCTTCAGGGCAAGGTTGCGGCATTGAAGGAAAAGGGCATTTCTCCGAAACTCGGCATCATCCGCTGCGGTGAAAATCCGTCCGACCTGTCCTATGAGCGCGGCGCAACCAAGCGTGCGGAAGAAATCGGCGTTGAGGTCGAGAAATTCCTGTTGCCCGAAACCGTGACCAAGGAAGAATTGGTTGCTCAGATCGAAAAAATCAATGCCGACAAGAACATCCACGGCGTTTTGATG
>CAVHAH010000204.1:0-3584 GCA_963633785.1 bacterium | reverse complement strand
CCCGAAGGCCCGGAGAGCAATTTCACCATCTGGAACGCGAACGGCTATATCTTCGGCTATTGCGAACTGGTGCGCGCGTATGATCACGAGATGACCGATGAGGAACGAAAATCCACCATCGTCTGGGAAACGCGCCAGTTGGAAATCATGGATTGGCTGACGGACGACGTGGACTGGATGACCGGCGAACACCACGAGACCGTACAGTTGGCGTGGCAGCTGTAATCACGTCTTCTTATGGTCGTATCATATAATATAATTTGATATTATGGTATAACTGTGCTATAATAGGCTCATCTCAATTCGTGAGGTGGGTAAAATGTCCAATTCAGTAATCGTTTTTCGCATATTTCTGGCAATACTATTAGGAACAATCATCGGTGTGGAGCGCGAAGTCAAGCACCGTCCTGCCGGTATGCGTACGCATATTCTGGTTTGTATCGGCGCGTGCATCATTGCGCTGATCGAATCGAAATTTACTTCCTCGCTCAACGAAAACACAGAGTCCAATATTGCATACAATTTCGGACGTCTGACCGCACAAGTCATCAGCGGCATCGGCTTTCTGGGCGCGGGCACAATTCTGTTCTCCGATCGGCGCATCACCGGTCTGACCACGGCGGCCTCTTTGTGGAACACGGCGTGTCTGGGCATCGCCATCGGCTACGGCTATTACCTGATTGCGATTGTCGGCGGCATATTCGTGATACTGGTTCTGATCATGATGCAGCGCATCATTCATGTGCGCGTATCGAAAAAGGTAGAAATCCGGTTCGTACACCGCGTGGAAACGATCGAATACATCAACAAATACTTCGACGAGAACATGATTCACGTGGTCGATCAGGACTTTAACGTGACCAACATGGACGGGCAAAATATCTACACGAATGTGTACACGCTGCACCTGCCCAACAATGTCACCTATACCGACATCGTGAACCACCTGTCCGAGCACGTGAACATCATGTCGATTCGAACCACCAACGTATAAAACCGAATACATATTGAAAACCACGGTCGATTCCGAAGATTCGACCGTGGTTTTTTCATGTTAATTGCGTTCCAGATACCGTGCGAGAATTCCCGCAGCGCAGGCGCAAAGTTTCGGGCATGGGCGCTTTTGATAGTATTCGGAATTGCGATCGGACGGCGGCACGAATTTTACGTTCGCATCCAACCCCAGCAATTCACGGCAGATAATCGAGCCGTTGATTTTCTCAAACTCCTCCGCCATTTCCCGAACCGCTTCGTATTCCGCGCGTTTCGCTTCCTTATCCATCGGATTCGCATAACCGCAAAGCATGCCGTACGCCATGGCCGCTCCGCTGATTGTTCCGCAAACGGTGCGCAAGCCCGACAATCCTCCGCCGAATGCAGAAGACAGCATCGCCGCCTGTTCACGACTCAGCGGCCCTTCTTCCGTTGCAAAGGCGAGGAAAACAGCCTGTGCGCAATTATAGCCTTCTCGGAAAAGCGCCTCCGCACGTGCTTCATATTCTTCCGGCCGCATGATTACAGTGCTTCCACGGCGGCACGTTCAATCTTCAAGCCGCGCTTGTAATTCTCGATGAACGCCTTAAAGCCCTGCACATCCTCGGCAATCGGGCTGAATGCCGTTCCCGTCTTTCCCGCAAATATGCGGTTTTCCAAATAGCTTTCAAGCGTTTCGCCCAATTCGTGATCCGCGCGATACTTCGCCAGCAATGCGATGCCCCATGCGCCGCCTTCGCCCGCCGTTTCCATCACGGAGACCGGCGCTCCGATTGCCGCCGCCATCAGCCGCTGACCCACGCCCTTGGTGCGGAACAGTCCGCCATGGCCATACATTCTGTCGATTGCAACATCTTCACCATGCAAAATTTCCAAACCGATGGCCAGCGTTGCCATTGAAGAACAGAGATTGGCGCGCATGAAATTTGCCAGATTCAGCCGTCCTTCGGGGGAACGTGCAATCACAGGACGCCCCGTGGTGAATCCCGTGATGTGTTCGCCCGAATAATAGTTGCAGGCAAACAGACCGCCGCAATCCGCATCACCCTGAAGCGCCTTTTCAAACAATCGCCCGTACAGCTCGTCCGCAGTCTGATGCACGCCGAGCAATTCGGCATATTCCCGCAAAACGCTTACCCACGCATTCAAATCCGAGGTGCAGTTGTTGCAATGAACCATCGCAGCCGGTGCACCCGTAGGCGTGGTCACCATATCGATTTCGGGATGCGCCTCCCGAAGCGATTTCTCCAGAACGACCATTGCGAAAATCGACGTGCCGGCAGACACATTGCCCGTGCGCGGCGATACGCTGTTTGTGGCGACCATGCCCGTTCCCACATCGCCTTCGGGCGGGCACAGCATCGCTCCGGCTTTCAGCGTTCCGCTGGGATCAAGCAGCTTCGCACCCGCTTCGGTGAGCGAACCGGCATCCTCTCCCGCCGCAAGAACCTTCGGAAGAATATCGCGCAGTTTCCATTCGCCCGTTCCGAAACGCGCTTCGAATTTCTCGATCATTTCGGCATTGTAATCATTTTTCTCGGAATCAATCGGGAACATGCCCGAACCTTCGCCCACGCCCACCACGCGGCGGCCTGTGAGCATATAATGCACATATCCCGCAAGCGTAGTCAAATGGCGAATCTCGGAAACGTGTTCCATTTTATCCATGATGGATTGCGTCAGATGCGCAATGCTCCAACGCTGGGGAATATTGAATCCGAACAGCTCCGTCAGCACTTCGGACGCTTCCTCCGTCATGGTATTGCGCCATGTGCGGAACGGAACCAGCAAACGATTCTCCGCATCAAAAGCCATGTAGCCGTGCATCATCGCACTGATGCCGATAGCTTTCAGATTCACGATTTCGGTATGGTATTTTTCCCGAACGTCCCGAACGAGCGAGGCATAGCTGTCCTGCAATCCGTTCCAAACATCCTCTAATGTATATGTCCATACGCCGTTTTCAAAACGGTTTTCCCAATCATGTGCACCCGATGCAATCGGCGCACCCTGTTCATCAATCAAAACCGCCTTGATGCGCGTTGAACCGAGCTCAATGCCCAAAATCGCATGACCCGACGCAATCAACTGACCTGCATTCACCATTTCAAGCCCTCCCGTTTCATTTAATGCCGAATCCATTATACACTTTTTTTAAGAGAAAAGAAAGATGCATTCACATATTTCCGAAGAGATGCCGTTTGAAACAAAAAAAGGAGGAATTGTTCCTATCCGTAAAAACTTAATCTCATCTGCGGTTGCAAATGCAAGCAACTTTTGCTATACTGGTAAGGGCTCAAAAGATGAGCGCCCGCAGTTGGGCGCTTTTTTATTTTTGGATATTCTCGGAGGCGGGATCATGAAGAAAATCGGTTTTGACAGTCAGAAGTACATTTCCATGCAGTCGGAGCACATTCGCGAACGCATTGCGCAGTTCGGCGGCAAGCTCTATTTGGAATTCGGCGGCAAATTATTCGATGATTACCACGCATCGCGCGTACTGCCCGGTTTCGCGCCGGACAACAAGATTCAGATGCTTCTCAAGCTCAAGGACCAGGCTGAAATCGTGATTGCCATCAACGCAGGCGACA
>CAVHAH010000203.1:0-3606 GCA_963633785.1 bacterium | reverse complement strand
GGATCAGATCGATCGCCTTGCGGCGGCTGCTGCCGAGGGCAAGGAAAAGGGCGTGAAGGGTTTGCCTGCCAAACTCGGCATCGAAATGGCCGCAGAGCTGATTGCGAAAATCAAGGATGAAAAGCTCTGCGACGGCGTTCACATCATGGCGATCGGCGCCGAGAAGAACGTTCCGACCATTCTGGAAAAGGCCGGCATTACGCTGTAAACGAATTATCTTTCAACCACGTGTTCCCGAATGGGGGATGCGTGGTTTTTTATTCATCAATGTGAAAATCGGAATGAGCATCCCGAAAGGGCAAATGTAGGAGCGAATTCATCGAAAAAACCATTTATAATCGCATTTTCGTTGGGTTTAGTGTGCTTTTGAATCAATGTTCTCGGCAATTTCGGACAGGAAAGCCGATGATGAAAACTGATTTTACAAAACGATTTGCATAAATTTACATACGGTAGTTGAATTTTTTTGCATATAGCCGTATAATGTCTCTAATCCGAACGGAGGTTTATGATGAATCAGTGCGATGCTTTCCGTGCTCTTTCATCGAAAGCAAAGACCCCTCAAGATTACAAAATAATAGAGGTGTATGATGATGAATCGCACGATGAAACGCTTGGCCTCGTTTCTGCTCATCGCCGTTTTGACCTTCTCTTGCACAACTGCTTTCGCCTGCACCGGCTATTATGTCGGTAAGGACGCCAGTGCAACCGGTCATACCATGATCGGTCACACTGTTGATGCATGGAACACTGCGCAAGCTAAGCAGGTCGTATATCCGCACGTTGAAGAAAGCGGTCGCACGCTGACCGTGGGCGCAAATGAAATTCCGCTGCCCGACGTGACCTATCAGTATACTTCCACGCCCTTCATCGAGGGTCTTTGGGACAATGCTGTTGCCAATGAAATGGGCGTAACCATGACCGGTTCCGTGACCACCTATATTTCCGATGGTATCTATGCGGCCGATCCTTACACCGAAGACGGTGCGTCCGAAACGTGGATTTCCGGCTATATCGCAGCTGTTTCCGCAACGGCACGTGAAGCTGTTGAAAACTACGGCAAGATTATGGAGACTTACGGCAGCTCCGAATCGAATACCTTCATGATTGCCGACCAGAACGAAGCTTGGTACCTGGAGAGCTATTCCGGTCACCAGTGGGTTGCGGTACAGATGCCTTCCGACTGCGTTGCCGTATTCGGCAATGAGTGCATGCTCGGCTCTGTGGCCGACTATGTCGAGGGTGAAACCCTGCTCCACTCCGAAGGCCTGTTCACCATGCCCGAGGAAGCCGGTCTGACCGTTCTGGACGAGAATGGCAACGTTGATCTGTTCGCAACTTACTGCGGCGCAGACAACCTGAATTCCGGCTCCAATCGTCGTACCTGGTACGGCCATGTTCTGCTGGCTCCCTCCACTGCAGGCGAATACTCCATGAAGACTCGCTATGACCTGTTCTATCAGCCCGATGAGAAGGTCACGCTCAGCGACATCTTCGAGCTGACCCGCTCCCGCTTTGAAGGCACCCAGTGGAATCCCGAAGACACCGGCCGCCCCGACATCCGTGTAATCGGTATCGAGCGTCAGGTCAACTGCAGCGTTATCGAGATTTATGACGAACTGCCCGCCGCCATGTCCGCCGTTACCTGGACGACCTTGGCCAACGCAGAGCATTCCGTCTATCTGCCGCTGTCCAACCTGATCACCGATGTGGCCGAGGAATTCGACTACACGCCCGAAGGATTCACTTCCGACAGCTACGGCTACGATCTGAGCTATGCACACACCCACTTCAAGCGTTTGTGCGCATTGAGCGAGCAGGATCGTGAGCATTACGGCACCGGCGTGCGCGCTTACTGGAAGAGCGTTGAGGATGCACTGATTGCCGAGTATCCCACCGTTCTGGAAGAGGCTGCTGCACTCTACGCCGAGGATCCCGCAAAGGCTGCTGAGTACATCACCAATTACACTGTTGAGAAGCAGGAAAAGGCACTGTCTGATTGCGACACCATGTATGATGAGCTGACCTGGTACATGATCGCCAATACCAGCACCATGACCTACAACTCCAGCCGCGGTGAATTCAACACCTGGAACAATTTCGTTCCCTCGCTGGCGCAGACCGAGGAAGCGGCAAACTGAGAACACACTGATTGATTCGATATCGATTGGAGTATCTCTAAATTAAGGATGCACTGAATGAATCGGTGTTTCCTCAAACCGTAAAGACCGCCGTTTCGCTTTGAAGCGGCGGTCAAACTGTTTGCAAAGTCCCGTTGTAAAGCACGACAACGGGGCTTTGCTATGCCCGAAAGTCCGAAAATCATGATTGACATGGTAAAATAATCTATGCTATAATAATATTGTCAATTTGATATATACAGCCAATAGAAAACTGCGCAAAATGCAAATAGATAAATGCCGTTGAATGATTTGAGATTCCCGTTTTTTGAAATGTTAATCGAGAGGTGAATAATCGAATGTCGCGAATTCTCCTGGAGATCTGCTGCGGATCTGCGGACGATGTAATTCAAGCCGAAAAGGGCGGAGCCGATCGGGTGGAATTGAATTCAAACCTTTTTCAGGGCGGTCTGACGCCTTCCATCGGCACATTGGAGGTTGTGAAGCGATGCGTTTCGATTCCCGTTATGACCATGGTTCGCCCGCGTGCGGGTGGTTTTTGCTATACGGACGTTGAATTTGAAACCGCAAAAGCCGATGCGCGTGCCTTACTGAGAGGTGGGGCAGACGGTCTTGTTTTCGGCTTTTTGCATGAAGACGGCACGGTGGATGAAGAAAGAACCGCCGAAATGGTTTCGATGTGCGAAGGACGCCCCTCGGTGTTTCATCGTGCACTGGACGTAACGCCGAATTGGAAACGTGCGCTGGACAGCCTGATTCGATTGGGCGTAACGAGAGTTCTGACCAGCGGACAGGCCGAGAAGGCTTTTTATGCGCAAGACACCCTTGCCGAAATGATTCGCTTTGCCGATGGTGCCATCGAAATTCTTCCCGGAGCGGGAATCAGACTGGAAAACGTAAAGAGTATCGTTCGTACAACGGGCTGTACACAGGTGCATCTGTCGCGCCATAAAAGCGAAACGGATTCATCGGTCGCCAATAATCGGGGAATTCATTTCGGAAATGCGCAGTCTGCATCGGAAGATTGTTATGAAGTAACGGATTGCGCCTATGTAGCCGCTATGCGCCGATACATTGATAGCGAGGTATAAGGCGCTTCGAGGGTTGATCGACCGCAAACCGAAACTGAGCGAAGATGCCGAAAGCATCAGCTTGATTGCCTTGTCTCCACAGGGGGGGATTCGGCACATCGCTGTATGTTGAAGAAGAATTGGAGGGAGAGCCATAAGGATATCACGCGAAAAGCGTAGTATATCAAAAAGAAAAAGGAGGAAACTCAGATGAAGAAACGCCTTGCTATTCTGCTCGCTGCCATGCTTACTCTGCTCGCACTGCTCCCTGTCGTTTCAACGGCGGAAGAAGTGGAACTGGTCATGGGTTCCTGGCGCAACACGGATGCGGCCCAAGTGGAAGCACTGTTGGAGCGCTATAAGGAAATCAGCGGGGTAACCATCCGCTTTGAACC
>CAVHAH010000202.1:0-3618 GCA_963633785.1 bacterium | reverse complement strand
TGCGACAATCGAAGATGTGCTTTCAAGGTTGGATGTGTCCTATGCGCACAGCGTCACCAAGGCAATTTCCGAATTGGGCGATAACCCCGATGTGGGCAATCGCTCCTGCGGCAGTGAAGCCGAACGTCAGGCGGCGAAACTGATTGAGGACGAGCTTGAAAACATGGGCTTCGAAACGGTCCATACGGAAAGCTTCACGGCGGACACCTGGTCGTTTAACAAGGGACGTGTTTATTATACCGATGAAAACGGCGCAGAGCAATTCATTGCGCTGGGCGGCTATGCCACCAACCTGACATTCAACGACACGATTCAGATTGTCTATGCGGGGCGCGGCACCGATGCGGATTATGAGAATCTGGATGTGACGGACAAGGTCGTTTTGGTTGATATCAATCAGGCGGAGGATTGGTGGGCGGAGATTCCCGCTTATGAAGCCTACGTTCACGGCGCAAAATGCGTGCTTCTGTGCAATGTCGAGGGGTACGCCACATGGGATGAAGACACCATCGGTTCTCAGGATATCTGCGGTCCGGCCTATGTGCCGACATTCGCAATCAGTCAGAACGGCGCAGAAACACTGCGTGAATTGATTGCCGCAGGCAATGGCGAAGCAACCGTGCGGCTGGATGTGGATAGCGTTGTGACCGAAGACGGAACTTCTCAGAATGTCTGGGCGGAGATTCCCGGCAAGACCGATGAGGTGATTTACTTCTTCGCACACTATGACGGTTATTATCATTCCTTCTTCGATGATGCCGAGGGCGTGGGCAGTGTGCTGGCCATTGCACGCGCGTTTAAGGAAAGCGGCTATACGCCCGATAAGACGATTCGCTTCGTTTTGCACGGCGCAGAGGAATGGGGACACACCGATACCGAATATGACTGGTCGGCGGGCGCTTATCATATGATTTACGATTTGCATCCCGAATGGGCGGAGAATGCCTTTGTCATTCTCAATATCGACGGCATGTATCCGGTTGAAGGACATACGATCTTCTCGCTGGCGAGCGTAGACGAGCTGAATGATTTCGTTGCGCCCATTGCAACCGACGTGTTCGAGGGCAGTGGATACGAAGTCGAGCCCAAAGCGTATACCAGTTGCTGGACGGAAGACTTCAGCTATGTGCGCAAGGGCGTGCCGTCTGTGGTTGCTTCCCATGCCGAACCGGAGGAGATTTATCATGGAACGGCGTATCATTCTTCGATGGACAGCGATGTGCTGGGCGTAGATGAAGATGCGTGGGCGGTTATCCTGAAGCTGTTTGCCACTTTGGCGGTTGAATTCGATAATTTGGCTGTAAGACCCATGGCATTCACCGAGCATTTCAAGACGATGGAAGAAGCATACAGCGGCGAAACCGATCAGAACTTTGCCGATGTATATGCGGTTGCCGAATCGGTGGATGCGCAGGTTGCTCAGCTGAATGCCGATTATGCCGCGGCGCTTGAATCGGGCGATGCGAATGCGGCGGAGCAACTGCGTGCGCAGGGCATTGCGCTGGATAAAAAGCTGTATGAAGCCTACAACGCATTCACGGATCGTTTCTTTGCGTTCGATTACGAAGACAATCTGATTTTCACTTTTGAAATGAATGAATGGAATATCGAAGCGCTTGAAACGGCAATCGAGGCGCTCGAGTCGGGCGACGGCGAAACGGCTTACAACGATTGCTTCTCCGGAATCGATTACAACTGGTATGCCTATTCGTTCAGCGCAGAAACCTATGCCTACATGCTTTCGAAGATGAACAACAACGCTTCGGGAACATGGGGCGAAGGCATGATTCGCTATCCCGGTGAAAATCTTTGGACGGTCATTCGCTCCGTTGCAGAGAAGATGGAAACGGAAAACGCCGATTACGGCAGCGAGATTGCCGCATTGCAGGAGGCGCTTGAACGCCAGAAATCCTATCGCACGGAGATAGAAACGGAACTGGCGGAATCTTTGAGCGTCATGACCGATATTTTTGCAAACATTACCGAATAAAAAACATCCGAACAAGCGGCGAGAGAGTCATTCAACGTGGCAATCTCGCCGCTTTTTTCCCTTGCATTTCCGTTTGGAATACCGTAAAATGGAATCGGAAACAAACGGAATCGAGATGAAACCATGGGATATAGTGAATTGATTAAAAACTTCAACCGCATTCGGGCGTATATGCGGGAATTCTATGTCTATGGTTTCAAGAGCCGTGATGAATACCGACGCAAGAGCGCGCGATCCTATGACGATGAAAAGCGCCGCGTGGAAAGCTGGTTGGGCGATTATATGCGCTTCTCGCAACGGGCGGACGGGAAGAGCGCTTTTCTCTCGATTGACAGCCGCCTTTCCCGACACAATCCGCTGTATAAAGCATGGAAGGCGAAGAGCTTTACAGACGGCGACATCACGCTGCATTTCCTTCTGCTTGATATTCTGTATGATTCACAGGTTGAATTATCTCTGAATGAAATTACGGAGCAAATCGATTGGCTGCTTTCACAGTTTCCGCAGGCTCGAATACCGGACGCCTCCACCATTCGCAAAAAACTGAAGGAATATGTTTCGGAAGGAATAATCGTTTCCGAAATGCATGGGAAGACCGCGGTATATCGCCGCGCGGAAAACGCCCCCGATTTGAATGCGGATGCGCTGAATTTCTTTTCGGAGATTGCCCCCTGCGGCGTAATCGGTTCGTATTTGCTGGACCGCATCGGCAAGCATGAGGAGCATTTTGCATTCAAGCACCACTATATCACCGGTGCATTGGACAGCGAAATTGTTTGCACCCTGTTTCAGGCGATGCGGGAAAAGCGCAGTGTTACTTTGGAAACCGTGAATCGAATGGGGAACAGCCTCGTCGAAAAACACGTTGTTCCGCTTCGGATTCTGTTCAGCGTGCAAAGCGGACGGCAATATCTGATGGCGTATTCATCGAAATTCAACCGCATTCTGCCGTTTCGAACCGATCACATTCAATCCGTTCGAATCGAAAACGTCAGCAATCGTTTCGATGAACTGCGTGAACAGTTGAATCGAATGCGGAGGAATATGTGGGGTGCAAGCACGCAAAGCCGTTCCGGCAGTCGGATGGAGCATGTGGATTTTACCGTTTTCTATGAAGACGGCGAACCGTTCATTCTCAAGCGCCTTCAGCGGGAAAAGCGGTGCGGAACGTTGGAACGGCTTGATGATCATCATTGTCGTTTCTCTGCGGATGTGTATGATTCAAGCGAGCTGATTCCGTGGATTCGCACGTTCACGGGCAGAATCGTCGAGATTCACTTTTCCAATCAAACGCTGGAAAAACAGTTTCTGAATGACATGAATGCGATGTACGATTTGTATGATATTCAAGGCGGTGACGGCGATGCTATTCAATGAATTGTACGGAACATATTATAAAACCGTTGCCGCAATTCTGACCGCCGCCGTGGATCATCCGCTGAAAGTCGATGAAATGACGGCATTGATTCGCAAATATGCGTTTGCGGAAAGCGTTCTTACGATGGAACGCTGTTTTCGGGAGGAACGCTGGCCGTTGCTGAAATCGGATGGAACCGCCGTAATCCGACATGCACCGACAATGCCGCTGACGCTGCTTGAAAAGCGCTGGCTGGCGGCGATTTGCCGAG
>CAVHAH010000201.1:0-3637 GCA_963633785.1 bacterium | reverse complement strand
CGGCTGGAAATCGCCGAACGAAAAGCAGAGAGAGTTGGAGAGTGCCGTCATTTACTGAGGTTGGTCGTTTCCTTGGTCTCACATCATTGACAAATGTATATTTCCGTTAAGATTCTGTTCTAACTTTGCAATGTCGTAATAGATGTATACCATTTGTATCGCAAAGGAATTACGTCTGCGATTGCTTGTCATTGCCGGGGATTCATGTTATAATACAGGCAATACGCACACGAACGGAGGGACAGAATGCAGCGGAATCAGGAAATGAATGCGGAGAGAATTTATCTTGAGCGTGTGAAAGCACGGCTTATAGATACAATCGATGAAGCACAGGCTCTTTCAAGTCAGCACGCTCAATCCATTCGCACGATTACCGCCGATGCATGGGAGGAGCTTCGTGTACGACCGACACAGATTTCCGAAATGGAAATGCAGCAGTTGGCAACGGACTGCGACCGTTTCACGGCTCGAAGAAATTTTGCGCTTCAGGAGGCCCGCCGTGCGGAAAAAATGCTTCCGAAGCCGTATTTCGGGCGCGTTGATTTCTGCGAAAACGGAGAAAACGATATTCAAAAAATCATTGTCGGGCTCTACGCACTTCCCGATGAAAACAACGGGCTTCTGGTTTATGACTGGCGTGCGCCGATTTGCAGTTTGTATTACGATGCTTTGCCCGGCCCCGTTTCCTATCATTGTCCCGACGGAGAAATCGAAGGTAAAATGACGCTGAAGCGTCAATACAGCATCGAAAACGGAGTCTTAAAGTATTTCGTGGATACCGACGAAAGCATTGATGACACGATTCTGCTCGATATGCTCTCGGCATCGGCCTCTACACGCATGAAACAAATCGTTTCAACCATTCAGGCCGAACAGAATGCCGCCATTCGCGCGGAAAATGCGCGTGTAGTTTCCGTTGTCGGCAGTGCGGGTTCGGGAAAAACTTCTATCGCAATGCATCGTGCGGCTTATTTGATGTATCGCCACGGAAAGGCTCTCGATGCAGGGCGAATTCAGATTCTCTCTCCCGGAAGCGCATTCTCCGAGTATATTTCCACGGTGCTTCCCGAACTGGGTGAAGACAATATCCGTGCACGAACTCTGTACGAGATGGTTTGCGAGATTTTGCAGCGCAAGGTTGAATCCCCCGTTCAGCAAACGGACACACTGCTTACGCATGAAAATCCGCTTCGGATGCAGTCGGTTCAATGGAAAACGGGAAGCGTGTTTGCCCGTGAAATCAAGCAATTCTGTGATTCATTCACAATCTCGGGTCCGACATTCGAAGATGTGCCGCTGGACGGAAGAGTATTCATTTCCGCAAATGAACTGCACGAAATGTACATTCACGAGCCGCGCATTTTCTCGGTATGCCGACGGCTGGAACACATGGGTGCCAAACTCGATACGCGCCTGGAAAGCCTGGGAGAACGCCTGTACAGGCAGTATGAAAACGCTTATGCGGAAAAATACAGCGGGAATGCGCTGAAAAACATCTGCAGAATGTCCGTAAGCCAACAGCTTCAGCCGATACGGCTGCAACTACAGTCCATGCTTGAAATCAGCGGCGAAAAGCTGTTGAAAACATTCCTCGAGGATGCACCGAAGGCATTGCGCGATGCATATTGCGAAAATGTTCAGGCCAATCTTACCTGGTGGGAGGATGCGGTTACGGAGGCCTATCTGCGCGTTCGCTTCGGCTTCATTAAATCGGACAAAACGGTAAGCCATCTTCTGGTGGATGAAGCGCAGGATTATTCCGAAATCGCATTGATGCTCCTGCACGAATATCTTCCCGAAGCCTCGGTAACTCTTTTGGGCGATCCTATGCAGCGCACCGCTCCGGGAATGCCCGCATGCGATCCGAATTTGTGGGGTGAATGCTTTAATGCGAAAAACGCACCGGTATTCACTTTGTCTCGGTGCTATCGTTCAACGCTTCCGATTGCGAATTTCTGCGGGCAGATTCTTCAATCCGATGCAATCAATCCGATTGGAAGAAGCGGTATCGAACCGAAGATACTTCCGTATTCCGAGAAACTGCTGAAGGAAACGCTCGAACAGTATCGCAAAAAAGGCTATCAATCCATTGCGGTAATCACACGCACGCATTCGCAGGCGGATTCGATTTCAACCAAGCTCGACCATGTCTATCGCCTCGACGGAGATGATTTGGATCTCGCCTATGAATCCACCGACAATATCGTGGCGAGCTATCATTTAACAAAGGGATTGGAATTCGATGCCGTGATTGTGGTTTGGCCGGAAACGGAGCTGACGCAGGAAGAACGCAGACGCCTGTATACCGCATGCTCACGTGCACTGCATGAAGTCACTCTGCTTACAAGCGGAAAAACATTAAAACAAACCGAAAGGAACTGATAAAATGGAAAAGATAAACCCGCAATGCGTTCCCGCAAGAAAACTCAGCACAGGCGATTCCATGCCTGCCATCGGTCTGGGAACGTTCGGTTCGGATCGCTACGGCGCCGAAGAAATCGCACAGGCGGTGCGCGGTGCACTTGAATACGGCTATCGCCTGATTGACTGCGCTTCCTGCTACGGAAACGAAGCACAGGTCGGCGAGGTGTTCGCATCGGCCTTCGCAAACGGCTTAAATCGTGAAGACGTATTTGTGATTTCAAAGGTATGGAATGATTGCCACAAGCCCAAAGATTTGATTGCCTCCTGCAAAAAGAGCCTGAAAGACTTGCGTTTGGCATATTTGAACGCCTATCTGATTCATTGGCCGTTTCCGAATTATCACGCTCCCGGATGCGACGGCGATGCACGCAACCCCGAATCTCGCCCGTACATCCACGAAGAATTCATGGAAAGCTGGCATGCGATGGAACAGCTCGTTGAAGAAGGCCTGGTGCGCAATCCGGGCATCAGCAACGTTACCGTTCCGAAAATGAAGCTGATTCTGCGGGATGCGAAAATCCGTCCCGTTCTCAACGAGATGGAACTGCACCCGAGTTTTCAACAGGAAGAATTGTTCCGATTCACGCTCGAAAACGGCATTCAGCCGATTGGTTATTGCCCGCTCGGTTCCCCGTCTCGCCCACAGCGTGACCGCACGCCAGACGATGTGAGCGATCTGGACATGCCCGAATTGGTTGAAATCGCCCGCAGCCACGGCGTTCATCCTGCGATTATCTGCCTGAAGTGGGCCGTACAGCGCGGTCAGATTCCGATTCCGTTCTCCGTAAAGCCCGCACAGTATATGCAGAATCTCCGTGCCGCCGTTGAAGATCCGTTGACGGAAAGCGAAATGGCCGTTCTCAAGACGCTCGACCGAAACGATCGTAAAATCAAAGGGCAGGTTTTCCTTTGGGAAGGCGCAAAGAGCTGGCATGATCTTTGGGATGAAAACGGAACGATTCCCGGATGGAATGCATAAAGGAAGTAAACGATAGATTAATTCTATATTTTTTCGAATTACGCATTGACAGAAACACTTTTGTATGGTAATATAGTGACTGTTCGGTGAAGTCTCTTGAATTCGTAAGGAAGACTGGAGATCGAGAACACTCTGGAAAATCTCACTGACGTGAGTGCCGAAGGTGTAAGGCTGTATTCAGCTGAATCTCTCAGGCAAACAGACAGAGAACATACATCCATTATCGTTGCAGGA
>CAVHAH010000200.1:0-3640 GCA_963633785.1 bacterium | reverse complement strand
TCCCACATCAATGCCCGCCGGACACGGCTGACACTGGTTGCAATACACGCAGCTGCCCAGCGCCGCCGCAGGCGTGAATGCTCCGATTGCGGAATAATCGCATTCTTCCTGCGTTGCTTCGAAAAAGCCCAGCAAATGCCTGAGATCTTCCAAACCGCGCACGCCCGGAACCACCGCCAATACGCCCGGGCGATCCATGGCGTATTGCAAACACTGATACTGCGTCAACGCTTTCTTAAACGGCGATGCCGCCGCATCCAGCAGTTTGCCCGCATGAAACGGCTTCATAACCGAAATGCCGACGCCCTCTTTTTCGCATCGGCGAAACAGCTCTGCCCGTTCGCTATGCGTTCCGATACCGTATTCATCGCCCTGTTCCAAATCGTAGGCGGGATTGATGGAAAACATCATCATGTCAATCAGCCCCGTATCCAGCACACGATGCGCAACCGACGGCGTGTGGGACGAAAAACCGATGTGGTGAATGCGCCCCGCCGATTTCAATTCCTCGGCATAGTCCAGAATGCCGTTGGCCAGGATTTCATCGAAGTCCTCCGATTCATCCACGCAATGCAGAAATCCGAAATCGGCATAATCGGTATCGAGCGCCTGCATTTCCCATTCAAAGGTCTCCCGAATTCGCTTCAAATCGCGCGACCATCCGTATTCGCCGCTTTCGGAATACACTGCACCCAAGTGCATCTGGAAATACACGCTTTCACGGCAATCGTGAATGGCTCGACCGAACGGCGCATACGCCTTCGCTCCTCCGGCGCACAAATCGAAAAAGTGAATGCCGCCCTGAATCGCCGCGCGAATCGTGGCTTCGATTTCCTCTTCCGATGCCGATTGAATACTGCCCAGCCCGATGCCCAGCGGAGAAAAATGTTCCGTTCCGTGAGGAAGTTTGCGCTCCATCGACGATTCCTCCTTCATTCAATGGTTCTGCGCCATTACCCCTACAAGATTGTGCGGCGCGTACATCTCTTCCAAATAATGCATCTCCTGTTCGGAAAGCCGCAGTGCCGTTGCCTTTTCCATATCTTCAATGTGATGCAGCTTGGTGGCGCCGCAAACGGGCACCGCACCCTTTTGAATCAACCATGCCAGCGCAATCTGCGTCATCGACACTTCCCGTGCCTTCGCAATTTCATTCACACGCCCGATAATAACGGCATCCTGATCGGCAGTGGCATCGTATTTGGAATGGGCATAAGCGTCTTCACGCATGCGCTTCGTATCGTCGGAAATTCTCGCCAATCGTCCGCTTGCGAGGGCGCTGTACGGCGTAACGGCGATATTTTCGCTTTGGCAATACGGAATCATCTCCCGTTCCTCTTCCCTGAAAATCAGATTGTAATGCCCCTGAATGCTCTCAAACATCGGCCAACCTTCCCGCCGTGCAATCTCATTCGCTTTGCACAACTGCCATGCGAAGCAGTTGGAAATGCCGATATGGCGCACCTTTCCGGCACGCACCGCATCATTCAGACCTTGCAGAATCTCCTCAATCGGCGTATGATAATCCCACATGTGGCAAATATATAAATCGATATAATCCGTATTCAAATGCTTCAAGCTGGCATCCAGCATATTTTTCACATGATTCCGTCCGTCAATGCCCGCCTGAATTTCTTCCTGCGTGCGTGAAGGAAACTTCGTTGCCAGAACAACATCCTCTCTGCGCACGAAATCCCGAATGGCCCGACCGACATATTCTTCGCTCGTGCCGCCCTGATAGGCGATGGCCGTATCGAAAAAATTGATGCCCGCATCGAGCGCCTTGGCGAGAATCTCCCGTGAATGCGCTTCGTCCAGAACCCACTTATGCATTCCGCGCGCCGCATCTCCAAAGCCCATACAGCCCAGACATACCCTGCTGACACGCATCCCCGTATTCCCGAGAAGCGTATATTCCATGCAAATTCCCCCCTTCGGTTTAACGGATTTCCGCATTCATTATGATATATCCTACCGCTTTTGTCAAGATACAAAATCGCACGATTCGGCGATATTGTCGAATCGTGCGTGCTGTATTCTTTCCTATTTAATTATTCACGCTTGCGGCGTTCTTCGCGTTCTTTGCGCTCTGCATTGACCTCTTCCACGGTCTTTTCATTCAACCGAACGGCGCCTCGATAGCCTTCACGGGTCGGAATCAGATTGCCGCTTGCCAAGCGCTTCTTGGCTTCGGCAATCGCCTGCGCATACTGCGGAAGCCACTGTTCCTGCGCCACCAGCATTTCATCAACCATTTGCCAGATTTCCGGCGGATTGCAAACCGCACCCGTCAGCGGATCCATCAGTGCCGCCTGACGGAGCAGCTCGATATCGCCGTGCACGGCGGCTTCTACCGCCAATCGCTGCACCCATGCCGACTGATTGCAAACTGCGGCGCAGCCCAACGGCAAATCTCCCACCTTCGGAACGGAAATTCCGTTGCCGTCGACATAGCAGGGAACTTCCACGATACAGCCCTCCGGCAGATTCGTGATGATGCCCTGATTCAGAACGTTGAAGTGCCCGCGATAGGTTCTTCCGGTTTCGAGCGCTTCGATGATATAGCTGCCGTGCTCGCTGCTGCGTTCGCCGTTGGTATAATCCATCGGCGGTTCCTGCATCAGCTTCGGGAACTCCGTGAGGAACCAGTTGCGGTTTTCGCGCGTCACACGCAGATAGCCGCCCGTTTCTCCGTTGATCCAGCTCGACAAATCAATCCACTTTTCGATTTCGTTCGGGCGTTTGCGATACCACGACACGTATTCCGACAGATGTCCGTTGGATTCCGTGGAATAATAACCGAATCTGCGCAATACATCGATGCGCACCTTTTCGGTTTTGCTGTATTCCTCGTGCTTCTCAAAGCCCTCGAGCAGCTTATCCTTCATCTCCACGCCGTTGTGTTTTACGGACAGATACCAGGTTTGATGATTCAGACCTGCGCAAATTACGTCCAATTCATGGCGATCCTTCAAGCCGAGCACGTCGGCAATCTGCATTTCACCGTGAATTTCGCCGTGGCACAATCCCAGCGTGCGAACGCCGCCGTATTTGATGCACGCCCACGTCATCATGGCCATCGGGTTTGAATAGTTCAAAAGCAGCGCATTCGGTTCCGCCACTTCCCGAATATCCTTGCAGAAATCCAGTATGGCCGCAATGCCGCGCTGACCGTACATGATGCCGCCGATGCACAAAGTGTCGCCCACACACTGATCCACTCCGTATTTCAGCGGAATGTCGATATCGCTTTCAAACGCTTCCAGGCCGCCGATGCGCACGCAGTTGACGATGTAGCGTGCATCCCGAAGCGCTTCACGCCGATTGGTCGTGGCGAAAATTTTCGTGGGAATTCCGTTTGCGTCCAAATCCCGCTGGCAAAGCTGCGTGACCATGTCCAGATTCTGTTGGCTGATATCCGTGAATGCAACCTCGATTCCCCGAAGCTCCGGAACATGCATGATATCCGTAAACAATGTGCGTGCAAAAGTCAAACTGCCCGCGCCGATAACGGTGAGCTTGAAAGCCATTTAATAACACTCCTTTTTGCTTTTTGTGAGAAAGTTGAATTTTTGTGCAATTCTATATCATATCTACATAATTATATAATATTTAATGTTCCCTGTCAATGGATTGGAAG
>CAVHAH010000199.1:0-3678 GCA_963633785.1 bacterium | reverse complement strand
GCAAGAACGGAACCAATCGGCATGGCGATGCTGTTTTCGGCGGTAATCGCCTGAATTTCCTCTTCCGTGAAGTTTGCAACGGTGGTCGGGTTGATGTGCTCGGTGGTGAAGTATTCAGCGGTGAAATAGACGCTTCCGATGCCGTAATCGGCATTATTCAGTGCGATTCCGGGATAACCGACTGCGCCGCAGACCACATATTTCCCGTTCAAATCGGTCACTTCGCCGGTTTCACCATTCAGAACCAGCGCATCGCTGTGGCTGAGAATCAGATTTGCTTCCTCGGAATCATACTGGAAAACAGTATCCGTTCCGTTGACGGACAGGGCGAGCACCATTCCTTCGTCCAACTCGATGGATTCACCGCTTTCCAGCGCCGCAATTTCTTCTTCGGTGTAATCGGCGACCGTTACGGGATTGACAGCCTCGGTGGTAATCATCGACTTTGCCATGTAAACCGAACCGATGCCGTAATCGGCGCTGTTCAGCGAAATCGTGGGATAGGCGGTCTCGGCCAATGCGGCGGTGGAAAGGATCATGGCGGCGGACAGTACGGCAATCATTTTCTTCATATTCAACACTCCTTTGGTATCTGAGCCGTTTTCTCGGCTTCGGTTAGGATTATAATCGACTTCGGGAAGGTTGTAAAGTACGCACTATTTTGTAAGTCGGTATGCTTTTTATAACCATGCATAAAGAATCATTGAAGATTTCACATTCGTTTCTTGTAATCGTTTCTATCAGGTGCTATAATTGAAAACAGTTTGGATAGGCAGGAGAAAAATATGATTCGCTTTGCTGTTCGTGCGGATGTTCCTCGATTGCTCGAGATTTATGCGCCGTATATTTTGAAAACATGCATTACCTTTGAATACGATGTTCCGTCTATTGAAGAATTCACGGAGCGGTTTGACCGAATTACCGAAAAATACCCATGGCTTGTGTGGGAAGAAAACGGAAAAATTCTCGGATATGCCTATGGCGACATGGCTTTCGTGCGCGCGGCTTATGCGTGGGATGCGGATATGTCCATCTATTTGGATGAATCCGTGCGCGGCAAGGGAATCGGTACGAAACTGTACGATGCATTGGAAAAGCGGTTGACCGATTTGGGTTACCATACATTGTATGCCATTATTACCGCAGAAAATGCCGCCAGTGTTCGTTTTCATGAAAAATGCGGCTACCGACTGGAAGGCACATTGCGTCAATCAGGGTGGAAATTCGGCGCATGGCACGATGTTTACTGGTATGCCAAACGGGTTCGCCCTGCGGTGAATCCCGAACAGAATCCTTTGAAGGAGGAGCATGATTCCCTTGAATGAGCTTCGATTTTCCAACAAACAACTGCGAGATCTGATTTTCCCACTGCTGATTGAACAGGCGTTGGTTATGTTGGTGGGCATGGCGGATACGGTTATGGTTTCCAAACTCGGCGATGCCGCAGTCTCCGGCGTGTCAATCGTGGATCAGATTTGCAATGTGATTATCGCCCTTTTGGCCGCACTTGCAACGGGCGGCGCCGTGGTTGCTTCGCAAATGATCGGAGCGGATCGCCCCGATGATGCCTGCCGAGCGTCCAATCAGCTGATGATTGTGGTTACGGGCGTGGCGCTGATTATTATGATTCCGGTGCTTGCGCTGAAGCGGCAGCTGCTCGGCGCCATGTTTTCGAAAGTGGAAGCGGATGTTATGAATAATGCGCTGATTTATTTGAATATCACCGCAATTTCTTATCCGTTTATCGCACTTTACAACGCAGGCACGGCGCTTTACCGTTCCATGAATCGCTCCGATACAACGATGAAGGTTTCCCTGCTGGTCAACGTTATCAATATCGGCGGAAATGCGATATTCGTTTACGGACTGCAATCGGGCGTGGAGGGCGTTGCGATTCCGACACTCGTTTCACGCATGACGGGCGCGGTATATATGCTGCTTTTGCTTCGCAATCAGCATTTACAGCTCCATTTGGTGCCGCACGCATGGAAGCCGAATCTCTCTGTGGTGAAACATATTCTCGGAATCGGCATTCCCAACGGACTTGAAAACAGTTTGTTTCAGCTCGGACGCTTGTTGGTGGTCGGCGTAATCACGGCCTTCGGAACGGTGCAGATTACCGCAAATGCCGTTGCGAACGTGATGGACTCCATCGGAGTATTGCCCGGACAGGCCATGAATCTGGCGATTATCACGGTGGTCGGTCAATGCGTTGGGGCGGGGGATTATACGCAGGCACGGTATTATATCAAAAAACTCCTGAAATGGGTGTATACGGAAGAATTCATTTTAAATATCCCGCTGTTGCTGCTGCTTCGAATCATTCTTCCGATATTCAGCGTTTCCGGCGCGGCGTTGGAATTGGCGTGGAAGCTGATTCTGATTCATAACGGTCTGGCAATGATTTTCTGGCCGTTGGCATTCACATTGCCGAATGCACTGCGCGCGGCGAGCGATGTGAAATTCACAATGGTGGTGGCAATCGCTTCGATGGCGCTGTTCCGCATTATGTTCAGCTATATTCTCGGCCTTTGGCTGGGATGGGGCGCAATCGGCGTGTGGTTTGCGATGGTGCTCGACTGGATTTGCAGATTGACCTGCTTTATCCTGCGCTACCACGGAAAAACATGGGAAACCAAAGCACAGATTCATCACGTTTAATAGAAGAGGGCATCGGTACAAACGCACCGGTGCCCTTTTTCAATCGGAGGAAATGATTTTTTGCCAAAGAACGGTTCCTTCGTCATCACAAATTTCCAGTTCATTTTCACCAATCAACAAATAGCGTTTTTCTCCGACCAAACGTATTTCCTTATATTCCGCAGGCAGAATTTCCTTTCCCGTTCGATCCATCAGGCCTTCACGGAGGCTGTCGTAATTCACGGAATAGCGTTCGGTTTCGAGAATGTCGCTTGTGTAGATTGTCGTCTGCATCGTGGCAAAGATATAGTGATTCTCATCCAGTGGAACGAGATGCTGATAGCTTTTTTGTTGTAGTTCCCCCGAAGATTCCAGAATGTGAACCGTCTCAGAACCCCAATCGCCTTCATAGAGCAGAAGCTGACCGCTTACACCTTCCGTGATTGACGTATCGGATGCGCAGGAATAGATTTTTTCTCCGGAAGAATTGTAAACATCCGACGATTGCGAATCGGTTACAATCAGATAATCGCCCGCTGCGGAAATTTCGATGTCCGCCTGCTCTATCCGAAACAATTCCGCCTTTTCCTCAATGCCGATGACAACGCATTCGGAATGTTCCTTCAAAGCGGCATAGAATCCGTTTCCCTGCGCAATATAGTTGTATTCGGGGGAGAGAATCCAATTCCCGTCGGCGTCAATCAGGCCGTGCAGACCGTTCGACACCGCATCCGCCAGACCGTTTGAAAATTCTCCGCCGTATTCATACTGCGCCTCGATTGCGATGTTGCCATTCAAATCAAGATAACCGTATAAAGCCGTGCGCGCATCGCAAAACGGCATTCTTTCGTCTTTCGCCTCCGTAAGGGGAACGGTTGTCCAAACGCCTGTTGCGGTTGCCCGATTTTCCTTATCTACACGGTAAATCTGATCCGCCTGATCATCGTTGGGATTGGTCAGAAGCGCATAGAATGTGTTTTTTCCTGCGGGAACAAGCTGTGTATAGTCAGCGGAAATCTGCACCGTTCCGTTTAAATC
>CAVHAH010000198.1:0-3720 GCA_963633785.1 bacterium | reverse complement strand
TGCGCAAATGCTTCGGTTCGATTGCGGACGACGTCTATGCACACGCGAAGGGGTATTTCGACGTTGTGGTTTTCTCCATTCCCGCAATCGGGCTGTATGAATCCGGCAAATCCATACTGCGCACGATGAACGACACCAAAACCACCATGGTGATGTCGCTGATTATGAATGCCATCAACATTGTCGGAAACTCGATTCTGATTTACGGCATGGGCATGGCGGCGCGGGGTGCGGCCATTTCAACGCTCATTTCCCGCTGGACGGCGGTAATCGTGGTGATGCTTCGGCTGTTCAACAAAAACCGCGAATTGTACATCAGCAAAACGCTGCGCCACCGCTTTGATGCGGGAATCTCCAAGGCAATCTTCGCAATGGGCGTTCCGGGCGGCATTGAAAACGGCATCTTCCAGCTGGGCAAGATTGTGATTCTGGGGCTTGTCGCATCCTTCGGCACTTCCGCAATCACCGCCAACGCCGTTACGCAGACGATTACTTCCATTGAAGTGATTCCCGGTTCCGCCGTTTCGCTGGCCGCCGTTGCCGTGATTGCACGCACGTTCGGAACGGGCGATTATGAATACGTGCGCAAATGCAACCGCCGCCTGATTCTCATCAGCTATGTTCTGATTTCCGTTTTCACAATGATTCTGATTCCGCTGATACCTGCCATTCACTCCTTGTATCACCTTTCAAGCGAAACTTCGCAGTTGGCAAAGCGGATGTTCATGTGGCACGCAATAGGCGCCGTGCTGCTTTGGTCGCCTTCGTTTATACTGCCCGCTTCCCTGCGGGCAACGGGCGATGTGCGCTTCCCGATGATTGTTTCCATCGTCAATATATGGCTGCTGCGCTACGGCGGCGCTTATCTTCTGGCCAAAGTATTGCAGATGGGCCCGTCCGCCGTTTGGATTGCAATGGCGCTGATCGACTGGGGCGGTCGGGCGATACTGTTCTTCCTGCGCTGGCACAGCGGCGGCTGGATGCGCGGCGGAACATTGAAACCATGATTCCGAAAAACGGCGGCCTTGAAAAACAGGGCTGCCGTTTTATTCTAAGATTCGGTTGCTTCCGAGATAAAACAAGGTTATAATATTCACAAAAGCATTCCCTTCTATGGAGATTCGGAGGCAATTTTATGGCGACTTTTTCCTGGATACCGTTTTATAAGGAGCTGTCCGATCGGCTTCTTTCCTATAAAGATAAGCGCAGCGAAATGATTTTGCTTATTCTCAAGGCGTTCGACATTGCGAAAATCAAGGTGCCGAAGCTGGACAGCACGCCCGTTCCCGCGGACATGGATCCTTTTACCGTGTTCGGCTTGTTCAACAAATCCATTTCAAACGATAAGCGAACTGCTTTTTGCATAGCATTAAAGGAAGTGTTCGGCATTGATTCAAGCGTGCCGAATGATTTCGACGGCATTCCCCTGTTGAATCCGCTGAGTGCCACGTATTATCGATTCGTCGGCGATGCGGGGCGCGGCGAACGGGATATCGACAATCTGTGGAATTGCTTTGAAGCCGCAATTCGCTATGCCGACGACAAAACGGCGGATTCGCAAGCGTCCTTTATCGCCGCTTACGATGCCTCAAAGGGCATAAAGGGCACGCAATGGAAGCTCTCCATGGCGTTGTTTTGGATTCGCCCGAACACTTTTTTGAATCTTGATTCCTGCATCAGGCAATATTTGAAGGATAAATGCTGTTTGGGCGATGCCTTTACCGCAAAGGTGAATGCGCTCAAGAGCGTTCCCGACGGCAAAACGTATGTGCAAATATGCGATGAATGCGCCCGCCTGATTCAAGAAAGCACCGAATACGATTCCATTGCAAGCATTTCCAACGCCGCATGGCAATCAAAAGTCGACCCGACCCCCGATCCCGATCCGCGGCCAATCCATTATTGGCTGTATGCGCCGGGGCACAACGCCGAACACTGGGATCGATTTTATCGCGAGGGCATTATGGCCATCGGCTGGGGTGAATCCGGCAGAGCCGACGATTTTCAAACGCAAAGCGATTTGAGAAAGGCGTTGAGCGAATCGTTAGGCAATTCGGCAAAAAATCCTTCGCTGGCCATCTGGTAATTCTATCACGATATGAAGCCCGGCGATATTATCTTCGTGAAGCAGGGCAAGAAGAAAATTATCGGGCGAGGCATTGTGACATCGGACTACACTTTCGATGACAGCTATCCGCTTGAGGACTATTACCATCAGCGCGATGTTGAATGGACGCACTGCGGCGATTGGAATTACCCCAAAGACAATGCGCCCGTGAAAACCCTGACGGACGAAA
Organism: bacterium; assembly: GCA_963633785.1. Lineage (GTDB taxonomy): Bacteria > Bacillota > Clostridia > Christensenellales > Aristaeellaceae > Faecivicinus. The sequence goes on along the minus strand of CAVHAH010000198.1, from coordinate 1,423 downwards.
CGGCGTATCTCGATCTGGTTCGGGACTTGAACGACCTTTTCGAAGACACTGTTGTTCCCGATCCCGTTGAACCCGATTATGATTCGTACACCGAAGCGGATTTCCTGAACGAGGTATACATGGATGCCGATGCCTATCACGACCTTGTCGATTTGGCAGAGCGAAAAAAGAATGTGATTCTGCAGGGCGCACCGGGCGTCGGGAAAACGTTTGCCGCCAAGCGGCTGGCGTATTCCATGATGGGCAAGAAGGATAAGAATCGGGTAACGATGGTGCAGTTTCATCAGAGCTATTCCTATGAGGATTTCATTATGGGCTTTCGGCCGAATGAAAACGGATTCTCGCTGCGCCACGGCGTGTTCTATGATTTCTGCAAGAAGGCCGAGGAGGATTCGGGCAACAAATATTTCTTCATCATCGATGAAATCAACCGCGGCAATCTGAGCAAGATTTTCGGCGAGCTGTTCATGTTGATTGAATGCGACAAGCGGGATACGGATTTGCAGCTGCTGTATGCGAACGAGCTGTTCAGAGTGCCCGCAAACGTCTATATCATCGGCATGATGAACACGGCCGACCGCAGTCTGGCCATGCTGGACTATGCCCTGCGCCGCCGCTTCTCCTTCTTCGAAATGACGCCCGGATTCGAAACGGACGGTTTCCGCGCCTATCGGGAAAAGCTCGAAAGCGACAAGCTCAATCGGCTGATTGATTGCGTTGAAAAGCTGAATGACGCAATCGCCGCCGATGAAGCATTGGGCGAGGGCTTTCAAATCGGCCACAGCTATTTCGCCGGTCTGGAAAAAGACAAATTGACAGACGCAGTGCTTGCGAGCATCGTCAAGCATGAGCTCGTTGAGCTTCTCAAAGAATACTGGTTCGATGAGCCTTTGAAGGTCAAGGAGTGGAAAGACAAACTGGAGAGTGCAATCAAGTGATACCGATTCGAAACATTTATTACATGCTCTCCTACGCCTTCAAAGCTCTGCGGGAAACGGGCTATAAGAATCTGGCGAGCGAAGATTTTCAAAATGCGGCTGATTTGTGCGCCGCCATTCTGATTCGGGGTTCTTCCTCTCTGCTCAAGCGCGGGCTTGCCAAATCCTACATCGAACAAACCGCACCGAGGACCGTTCCGTGCGGCAAAATCGACATCACGCAGTCCATCAAGGACCGTACGATTCAAAAGCGGCAGCTCGTGTGTGTCTACGATGAATTCTCTTCCGATTGCTTCATGAACAGAATTCTCAAATCCACCATGTGCCTGCTGCTGCGGGCGAATATCAATCGGAAGCGCAAAACGGAGATACGCAGACTTCTGCCGTTCTTCGACGAAATCGAAAGCGTTGATTTGAATTGCGTCAACTGGAATACCCTGCGCTATGACCGCAACAATCAAACCTATCGGATGCTCATGGCCATC
>CAVHAH010000197.1:0-3723 GCA_963633785.1 bacterium | reverse complement strand
GCGTACTCTTGCCCGAACCGTTCTCGCCCAGCATTACCAGATAATCGCCCTTTTCCACCGAGAACGATGCGTTCTCCACAACGGGCACTCCGTCAAATGCAATCGTGACATCCGTGAGCGTGATCAGCGCCATGTTCCTTCTCCTCTCTGCCTGCGCAGCGTGCGCAAATTCCCACCAGCATTGTTTCGCGCGGATCCAGCGTGAATCCGTGGGCATTCAGAATATGCTGCTCCAGCGAATTCATCCATTCGCAATCCACATGCCGAAGCTGACCGCAGTTTTTGCAAAGCATGTGGAAGTGGCGGTCGCACTGACCGTCATCGGAGAGATGCTGATACTGCGTGGTGCCCTGCGCATTCTGATATTTGCGAACGCTTCCCTGCGCCGCAAGCGCTTCAAGATGGCGGTAAACCGTGGAGCGACCGATTTTCTCGCCGTCCTGTTCCAAATGCAAAACCAGATCGTCCAGCGAGAAATTCTCCAATTCGTGTTCCTTGAGAAATGCGAGTATGCCCCGCTTCTGTTTCGTGCTGTATTCGCCGCGCATCAATTCAACCCTCTTTCGATTGCATCGAGATTCTTTTGCATCAAGGTGATGTAGGTTTCGCCCGCGTCGAATTCCGATTGCGTAACCGTTTGCATTGAATGCATCTCCAGAATTTCCGCACCGGTTTCATCGCTTAAAGTGCGGGCAATCGCACCGTTGCTCATCTCGATGGTATAAATCACGGGAATATTGTCTGCCTCAATCGCCTGAATCAGTTCCACCATCTTGCCTACGCTCGGTTCGGATTGCGCCGTGCATGAATTGAATGCCGCACGATAGGTAATTCCGTAATCGCACGCCAAATACAAAAACGGAAAGCGGTCTGCGAAAACCAGCTCGTTTCGCACGCCGTTTGCGACAATCTCCGTTAATTGCGCATCCAATGCCTCAATCTGTTTTTGATAAGCCAGCGCATTGGCACGGTAGAATTGAGCGTTCTCGCTATCCGCTTCGCAGATTGCATCCGCTACGGCATTCAGCATGAGCAGCGCATTTTTCGGCGAAGTCCAGATGTGTTCATCGTATTCCGTGTCCGTATGCCCGTGGTGCTCGGCATCTTCTTCTTCCAACAGATTCACGCTGTCCATCAGCTGAACGGAAAACGGCACCGTTTCCTGCGAATTCAGCAAACTGTCTACCCAAACATCGCTTTCGCCGCCGATATAAATGAAGAGATCCGCATTCGCAATGTCCAGAATGTCCTTCGGCGTCGGCTCGTAATTGTGCACCTCCGTGCCGGGACGAATCAGCAAATGCACATTCTCGCCGCCGCCCATTACCGCGCGTGCAAAATCGTAGCAGGGGAAGCAGGTGGTTACCACCGACGGCGTTTGCGCCGATGCCGATATCGGAAGCATCAGGAGCAGTAAAAGCAAAAGTATCCTTTTCATGATAACCTCAATTTGAAATTCAATTTCGTTTTCGATTTCATATTATAACTTGCAAACGGCGTAATGTCAACTGCGGGGAAGGATAAATCTCGGTAAGATGCTTCTACTTCTTGCACATGCTGTTTATTTTTGATATAATTATGTAAACTTTTACGGATTCGGCATGAGAAAACCGATTCCGACAGAGCGGATGAAATAACTTGAAATTCTGCGTTTGCAGAGGAAATAGAGGGGGAATTAAATTGTTTACGAAAGCAAACTGGATTAACACGGGCGAAGAAAAAAGGGATTTCGTGCCGAGTTATCGCAAGGAATGGAAACTGAATTCAAACAGCGGTGTCAAGCGTGCGGCGCTTATGATTACGGCGCGCGGCGTTTATGAAGCGGAGCTGAACGGCGATCGTGTGGGTCAATTCGTGCTTGCGCCCGGTTGGACGGCTTATGAAAAGCGCATTCAGGTTCAGGAATACGATGTTACCGGAATGCTCGAAAACGATAATGTATTGTCGGTAAAGGTCGCCAAGGGCTGGTTTAATTCTCCGATGCCCGGCTGGATGGACACGCCCGACAAGCAGGCGCGTATGGCTCGCCCGATGGCGTTGATTGCCGAGATGCACATTTTCTTCAACGACGGCAGCGAACAGATTATCGCCACGGATGCATCCTGGACGTGGACGGAGAGCGCCGTTCGATTCAGCGAAATCTACGATGGCGAAACCTATGATGCGACATTTACCGATGATGTGCCCAAGCCGTGCAAAACGGTTGATTGCGACAAGCATTGCCTGATTCCTCAGGAGGGCGAAGAAGTTCGCGAGATGGAGCGCGTTGCGGCGCAAAAGATTTTCCGCACGCCTTCGGGAGAGACGGTTGTGGACTTCGGTCAGGAAATCACGGGCTATGTCGAATTCGACGTGAATGCGAAAGCGGGCGACAGAATTCACATTCTGCATGGCGAAGTGCTCGATCAGGCGGGAAATTTCTACAACGCCAATTATCGCAGCGCAAAGGCGGAAATTTGTTATACCTGCCGCGAAGGCGAACAGACCTGGCATCCGCATCTGACATTCTTCGGCTTCCGTTATCTGAAGCTGGTGGCCTGGCCCGGCGAGGCGAAACCCGAACAGTTCACGGGCATCGTTGTTTATTCAAATATGCGCAAAACCGGATATGTCACAACGGGTCTTGCGAGCGTGAATCAGCTGATTTCGAATATCTTCTGGGGACAGAAGGGAAATTTCGTGGATGTTCCCACCGATTGCCCGCAGCGCGATGAACGCCTGGGCTGGACGGGCGATGCCGAGGTGTTCTGCAAAGCGGCAGGCTTGAATTTCGATGCGGAACGCTTCTTTGTGAAATGGTTGAAGGATTTGGCGGCGGATCAACTTGAAAACGGTGCGGTTCCGCACGTTATTCCGAATTACCTTCCCGAAGATTTGCCCTCTGCGGCGTGGGCGGATGCCGCAACGGTGGTTCCGTGGACGGTTTATCAGACCTACGGAAACAAGCAGGTGCTGGCAGACCAGTTTGACAGCATGAAGAAGTGGGTGGATTATATCACCTCTGCCACCACCACGCCGAATCTTTGGACGGGCGGACGGCATTTCGCAGACTGGCTGGGGCTGGATGCGCCTTCGGGCAGCTATAAAGGTTCTACGCGGGAGGACTTCATCGCCAGCGCATTCTATGCCTATTCCGCGGATTTGCTTGTGAATGCGGGGCGTGTACTGGGAAAGGATGTTTCGGAATATATTCGCCTCAGAGAGAATATCGGTGCGGCTTTCCGCAAGGCGTATCCCGAATACTATACGCAGACGGAGCATATTCTGGCGGTGCAGTTCGGTTTGGCGGAGAATCCGCAGGCCACTGCCGATGCGTTGGCGGAATTGATTGTTAAAGACGGCACCCGCATGATGACCGGCTTTGTCGGAACGCCCTTTATTCTGCACGTGCTTTCGGACTACGGACATGCGGATTTGGCATGGTCGCTGCTGCTGAGAGAACAGTATCCGTCCTGGCTGTACCCGATTACCAAGGGCGCAACCACCATTTGGGAGCATTGGGACGGCATTATGGAGAACGGCGATTTCTGGTCTACGGACATGAATTCCTTCAACCACTACGCCTATGGCTCCGTAATCGATTGGATTTACGAGAAGGCGGCGGGCATTCGCCACGACAGCGAACATGCGGGCTTCACCAAGGCCATCATCGCACCGAATCCCGATGCGAGACTGGGCTGGCTGGATGCGGCAATCGATACCCGCAGCGGCAAGATTGTAAGC
>CAVHAH010000196.1:1946-3749 GCA_963633785.1 bacterium | reverse complement strand
CCATCCTTAATCTGACGAAAAATCTGCTCAAACTTGCAGTTTTTCCTTTTAGAACCACACCCCGGAGAGGATATCGCCCTGTTCGTATGCGCATGGGCAGAACTTTTGAAAGGCTCAATGAGAATATATGAAGCGGAGACGTTTTCTTGAAGATTGTAAGCATTCGATTCGGCTGATTGCCGGATTGATTCAGGTTGTGCTGCTTACGATGATTTATTACCAGATTTTCGCCACATTCTATCGATACATGTCGATGCCGAGATATTACGGAAACGGCAAATACGTGCTGTCGGGCTTATACGCAGTCATTATGATTATTATAATGTATCTGTGCGAGGGATTCACCTACGGGCATTATAAGTTCACGGATATATTCACATCGCAATGCATTGCGCTGTTTCTGGTGGATTTCATTACCTATTTCCAGCTATGCCTAATCGGCAACAGAATGATTATGGTATGGCCGATGGTGATGGTGTATTTCATCAGCATTTTGGTTACGCTGGTTCTGACTTCCCTTTACACGGTTTTCTTCCGACGGTTTTATGCGCCGCACGACATTCTTTTGATTTACGGCAGCGAAGACGCCCGAAATTTGAAATTCAAGATGCAAAAGCGTGCGGACAAATACAAAATCGCCGAGGAGATTTCCATTTCCGAGGATACCGAAACTATTCTGTCGGCAATCTCGAGGCATGATACCGTTTTGGTCAACGACGTTTCCAGCACAGAGCGCAACGATATTCTGAAATACTGCTGTGAACAGGATATTCGCGCGTATGTCGTTCCGAAAATTTCGGATTTGATATTGGAGGGCGGCACGGATGTAACGCTGTTTGACACGCCGATTAAGCTGGTTCAGGGATTCGGGCTGACGTTCTCGCAGCGCTTGATTAAGCGGATTATGGATATTCTGCTGAGCCTGATTGCCATGATTCTGTTTTCGCCGATTATGCTGATTACCGCACTGGCGGTAAAGCTCGAAGACGGCGGAGCGATTTTCTACAAGCAAAAGCGCGTGACGCGCGATGGCCGTGTTTTCGAAATTCTGAAATTCAGAAGCATGGTGATGGATGCGGAAAAGGGCGGCTACAATCTTTCAATGCGGGCGAACGAGCGCGATCCGAGAATCACGAAGGTCGGGCGCATCATTCGCGCGTGCCGTGTGGATGAACTGCCGCAGATTCTGAATATCCTGAAGGGCGATATGTCCATTGTCGGCCCCCGACCCGAACGTGTGGAAAATGTCGAAGCGTATGCTCGGGAGATTCCCGAATGGCATTTGCGGGAAAGGGTCAAGGGCGGATTAACGGGGTATGCGCAGGTGTACGGAAAATACAACACCTCATCGCTGGATAAAATCAAGCTGGATGTTTCGTATATTGCGAATTATTCGCTGCTGTTGGACATCAAGCTGATTTTCCTGACGCTGCGCGTTCTTTCCAAGAAGGAATCCACCGAAGGTTTCGAAAATAACAGTAAATAGGAGGCGCTTATGGAATACCGCATCGCCCTGCCCGAAGAGCGTGAAAAACTGATTGATTTCGCAAACTATGTGTTTTCGCAGGCTCACGAGCCGCACGACTTCAAAACTTTGCTTCCCAAAGAATATGCCGATCATGTTTCGGGAAAGGCCATTCATTATATCGCCTGCCGTGAAGACGGGTGCATTCGTGCGATGGTCGCCAACCGTCCGTTGAAAATGCGCATGGGCAATCAAACGCTGAATGCCGGGTTCATCGGCACCGTTTCCGTGCATCCCTACGCCCGTGGGGAAGGTCACATGAAACATCTGATGCACAC
>CAVHAH010000196.1:0-1936 GCA_963633785.1 bacterium | reverse complement strand
CCCAAACGAAGAACACGGATATGCTCGTGCTCGGCGGTCTGCGCCAGCGCTACGGGTATTTCGGCTTTGAACTTTCGGGGGCTGTGGCCGAATACGAAATCACGGAAACGAACATTCGCCATACCATGCGTGAAATCGATGCTTCCGACATAACCTTTGAAAATCTCACGCGGGAAAACGCTCGGGGATTGGATTTCGCCTGTGCGCTTGCGAATGCGAGATGCATCGGCTGTGAACGCAGTCGGGATGAATTCTCGGACATCATGCATTCGTGGAATTCGGCGATGCGCCTGGTTTTGTCAAACGGCGAACCGATTGGCTATGTGATGGGGCAAAAAGGCTGCATTCACGAAATCGGTTTGCAGAGCGAAAAAGATTTCTACCGCACCGTTAAAGCGCTGTTTCAGGCGGACGGAACAAAATCGTTCACGCTTTCGGTTGCGCCGTATGAGCTTGAACGCGCTCGGCTTTTGGGGCAGATTGCGGAGGCCTGCCGAATCGTTCCGCAGGAGATGATTCGTGTTTTCAACTGGAAGCGCGTTCTGGAGGCTTCCCTGAATGCGAAAGCCGCTTATACTTCGCTTCAGAACGGAGCGATTGTTCTGGAAATCGACCAAAAGCGCTATTCTCTGATTGTCGAAAACGGAAACGTGAAAGTCGAATCCACCGATGCGGCGCCCGACAGAGTGCTCGACGGAAAGCAGGCCGTGCGCATGCTCTTCGGCGTGGAAAGTGCAATTTATCGGGATGCGCTGTATCAAAACTGGACGCCGCTTCCGCTGTTCTTTGCACCGGCGGATACGTTCTGATAAAAACCAAACGGTCGGAACACACTTCATAGCGAAAGTGTTCCGACCGATTTTTATTTTCCGCACAAGTTATTCCTTCGGCGCATCGGTATATTTCTCTGCCCATGAATTGATTGCATTCAAAATCGGCAGAAACGATTTGCCCATTTCCGTAAGCGAGTATTCCACCCTCGGCGGAACAACGGGGTAAACCTCTCGGTGAATCACGCCGTGGGATTCCAGCGTGCGAAGGTCTTTGGTCAGATTGGCTTGCGTGATGTGCGGCAATCTGCGGTGAATTTCGCCGAATCGCAATGTTTCATCGGACAGAACATGGATGATAACCATCGTCCATTTTCCCTGAATGATTTTCGCAACTCGTGCAATCGGGCAGTCGGCCGCATCAAATGACAAAGTATCCATGAAACTCCTATCACTATCAAATCAGATAGTTACTATAAAATTTTATCGTACTTGCAATTTTCCGTGTATCCATTATAATGTAGACAAGCGTCTTTGTAAAGGCGCAGGAAAGGAAAATGCAATGATGGACGCAATTCAGGCGATTTTATCGAGAAAATCCACCCGTTCCTTTAAGGACACGCCGATTCGTGAGGAAACTCTGAAAACCATACTGGAATCGGGAATGTCCGCTCCGGTCGGCTCGGGCGCTTATGATTCCCTGCATCTGACCGTTGTGCAGAATCGGGAGCTGTTTTCCGAAATCAACACGGCGGTTCACGATATGATATTCAAAATGCTGAACAAACACATGGACAAGAATTTCGGCGCTCCTGCGATGATTTTCGTTTCTTCCAAGCCCGCAATCGTGCCCGGCATGGAATACGCCAATGCCGCTTGCGTGCTGGAGAATATGTCAATCGCCGCAACAAGCCTCGGAATCGACAATATCATTTGGGGCGGTGCCGCATCGGCCGTAGCGCAAAGTGCGGCACTGAGCGAAAAGCTCGGTATTCCGGCGGGATTCAAGCCGCTGTTATGCATTTCCCTCGGGTACGCCTCAAACAATGAGCCGCCGAAAAAACACGAAATTTCCGTGAATCGGGTGAATGAATAATTTCAAACGCTTTCGGTGCGGCGACAGGGTTCTCTCCCTGCCGCCGTTTTGTCTGTCTTACCGATGTTTC
>CAVHAH010000195.1:0-3775 GCA_963633785.1 bacterium | reverse complement strand
AGGTTGCGCAAAAGCTGAAGCCCGAAAAGGAAGAGGCCTTCTTGGGCGAGGCGAATGTGCACATTCTTCTGGAGGACTATGCTTCTGCCGACGCCGCAGTGGAAAAGGCGCTGGAAATCAGCCCGAATTCTGCAAACGCGTGGGCGTTGAAGTGCAAGGTGGATGTTCTCTCAAATGACGTTTCCGCATTCGAGGTAGATCTCGCCTTCGCGGAGGTCTGCAAGGCGGATTTGAAGGCGTTGGACGTTCCTGTGGCAGCCATGTATGCTTCTGCGGGTGAATACGAAAAGGCGATCGCCTATTTTGAAAAGGTGGAGCTGTCTTCGCTGGATGAAACACAGCAAAAGCAGTATGCTCAGGCGCTGCTGCACACCGGAAACCGTGAAACCGCCGAAAAGCTCGGCTTTGAACTCAATATGAGAAATGCCGAACTCGATGCCGCCTTTGAAAACGGAAATCTCACGCTTGTGAAATCGGAATTTCCGGCGATGCGTGCAGAAGATTTCGAAATTGCGGACGAAGCATGTGTTTGGCTCGAATGCAAAAATCCGGATGAAGCCTACGCCGAACTCGAATCCGAGCTTGCCGAAGGAACAGCACCCCAATGGTATTCACTGTCGCCTTCGGGAAATTCGGGCATTCTGGATCACGTTTGCTATTACGAGGGAAAATACCACGTCATGTATCCCTCGTCTACGCGCGGCGTTGAAGATGAATACGGAAATCTTGAAAAAATCTATTATATGACATTTTCAGGATATCTGGGCAAGGAAGGCGTTGTATATTCTCCGGATGGTCGCTATGCGGCGATTACAAGTTTTATTAGAGTACTCGAGGGAACGGGCGGGTACTACGATCCTATCATTATTGATCTGTCCACCGGTGAAATGATATTGACTGCAACTTATGCCAACAGAACAAACGAAGAAAACTATGGAGCACCTACAACGGCAGTATTTTCCTCCGACGGGCGCTATTTCTACTATATGATCTACGGAAATACGACAGGAAACCACACGGCTCTGTATCGGTATGACATTCAGCAGGACATGACAGAGTTGTGCTATTCGGGACCCGACAGGAACTATTATCCGTGTCTATCTGAAACCTCCTGTGGAGATTTTCTGATTATGCGGGATACCGTGAAAATCGAGGAAGCACAAGGAATTACGCAAATTTCTTGCGATAACGGAACGTGGACAGGCGAGAATGTCCTCTTTGATTTGACTGGGAAATATTGGGCCACGAATTGTCTGCTGTATTCATCAAATTCCGGATATGCGGTTGTCCCCGGATTATCGAGGGCTTTGCAAAGCGGCGATTATTTCGCTTATTTCGCTTTCCAGCGCATTCAGCCTGACGATGATTTTGCCGGAATAAATCAGTATTATTGCATTTCCGAGGAAGACAACCAAATTCAAACGCTTACGGCAGACGATGTTACCGCATTGGTCGAAAGCATGACGAATGAAGACGGTTCAATCAACTCCGAGGATTTCTCCTACCGGATGATTTCCAAAGTGGTATTGTCTCCGGACGGAAACTACGCACTGCTGCTCGTTCGAGGCAATGAATCATGTCTCCTCTATCTGCTTCGTCTGGAAGATTTCACCATGAAAGAAATCAAGGGCATCGAACTCCCGCTCATGATAACAGACCGATTGAATATTTTGTCGGTCATCGAGTGGAACACGGACACTCTAATCATTTATAACGGCGAAGAAATCGCACCCTACCAATTCCAACTTCAATAACCCCCAGCCGCCTGAACCGCAAAGTTCGGGCGGCTTTTTTCTGCTCTATTGTAATGCCACATGTGCGGTTTTTGTTGCAAATGATGCGTTGATGTGGTAGAATAAAAAAGAAAATAAAATCGGGGGTAGTGTGCGAATGAATCGCACACAATTGTCATGCAAGCATACGCTGAATTTGCCGCCCTGTATGATACGCTGATGGATGATTTCGATTATCCTGCGTGGGCGGATTACTATAAAAAGCTGATTTCGCAATACAATGTGACGCCGACAAGCCTGTGCGACTGCGCCTGCGGAACGGGTTCGCTGACGGTTGAATTCGCCAAGACGGTGCCGCGCGTAATCGGCGTGGACATCGCCGAAAAAATGCTCGGCGTGGCGCAGGAAAAGGCGCGCAAGAACGGCGTTCGAGCCATGTTTGTGCGGGAGGATATGACCAAACTCGCCCTTCCCAGACCGGTGGATGCCGTTATCTGCGGTTGCGACGGCGTGAATTATCTGACAACCGATGACGCCGTATCCGCATTTTTTGCCCGTGTGCATGAATCCGTTCGTTCGGGCGGCGTATTCGCATTTGATATTTCATCGCCGCATAAGCTGGAAAATGTGCTGGGCAACAACTTCTTCGGAGAAGAACGGGACGATATGGCCTATCTGTGGCAGAATCGCTTTGATTGCGAATCGAAAACGGTGCGCATGGATTTGACGTTCTTTGTTCGGCAGGCGGACGGACGATATCGAAGATTTTCCGAAACGCACAAACAGCGCGCGCATACGCCGCAGAAGCTCGTTGAATTGTTGTCGGCGAGCGGTTTTTCGGAAATTCGGGTATACGGCGATCAAACGTTTTGCGCTCCGAACGAAAAGGAAATGCGCATTCACTTTGCCGCACGGCGTAATTGAAAGGGGCTTTATTCATGTTGAATGACGGACTTTATCATATTTCACTTTTGGACGGACAGGCGCGCGCCATTCTGATTGAGAGCACGGAACTGGTTCAGCGCGCAAAGGATATTCATCATCTTTCCCGCACCGCAACTGCGGCGCTCGGAAGAACCTTGACGATGTCGGCCATCATGGGCAGTATGCTTAAAAACGATACCGACAGCGTGACGGCGCAAATCAAGGGCGGCGGCCCGATCGGAACGGTGCTTGCGGTTGCGCACGGCGATTGCTCCGTAAAGGGTTATGTAGACAATCCCGATGTCGATTTGCCGCGTGTCGGGAAAAAACTGCCCGTCGGACCCGCTGTGGGCAAAAACGGCAAACTGACCGTTATCAAGGATATGCACCTGAAAGAGCCGTATGTCGGCCAGGTGAATCTGGTTTCGGGCGAGATTGCGGAGGATTTCGCAATGTATTTCACCGCATCGGAGCAGACGCCTTCGCTGGTTTCTCTGGGCGTTCTGGTATCGGATGAAAAGGTGGAGGCGGCGGGCGGATTGCTGATTCAGGTAATGCCCGGCGCAAGCGAAGCGGCAATCGCATCGATTGAAAACAGTGCGGGAATGTTTATGGATATTTCCGCCACGATGCGTGATTATCACCTGGAGGATTCCGTTCAGCAGCTGCTGCTGCATCTGGAACCGAAAATTCTGGAAAAGCGCATGCCGAGATACCGCTGCGATTGCAGTCGCGAGCGCATTGAACGCGTGCTGGTCACATTGGGCAAAGACGAACTGACGGATATGATTGAAAAGCAGCACGGTGCGGAAGTGGATTGCCATTTCTGCAACCGCCGCTATGAATTCACCGAGGCGGATTTGAGCACCATTCTCGCGGCGGCCACCGCAGCTCAGGAGGAGCAATGAAGCACGATCCCAAGATTGTGGAATTTAACCGCAGTGCGGAATTCGCCTATCATCGTGCCTTGCGCAATCAGCGCGAAAACAATCCGCTGGATGCGCTGGAACTGATGCGAAGCGCCGTTGAACGCGATCCCGAAAAGATGGAATATCGGGTGCACCTGATTTCGAAATACAACGACATGGGATGCTATTCGCAGGCGATTCGCATGGTTC
>CAVHAH010000194.1:0-3821 GCA_963633785.1 bacterium | reverse complement strand
TGCAGCTTCCAGATACCGCAAAAGGCGCATTCAGCGTCGCCGCCGAATTGTGCGGTGTTGCCTTTACTTCTTCACCTGAATAATCGGCGCAACCGCCGCAGCAAGCGTCTTTCTCGAACCGTTTTCAAATTCAACGGTGATTTTCTGGCTTTCTCCCGTGCCGATTACCTCGACAACCTTTCCCCGCCCGAGTGAGCGATGGAAAACCTCATCACCTTCACGGAACAGCGAAACGCCCTTGGCCTGACGGGCCTGCGAACCGACAAAGCCCTTCTGCACGCCCGGAATGCCCAATGCAGACGGCTTTGCTCCCGTTCCGCGTCCCGAATAGAATCCGCTCGATTCCGAATTTCTTCCGTAATAACCGCTTCTTCCCGAATAAGCGCCATAGGCACTGTCATCGGAATAGCCTCTTCGCCCGCTCGGTGCAGGAACGCCGTATTGCATGCCGCGCTGGGTTCCTTCGTTAATCAGACGCTGCGGAATCTCGCTGACAAAGCGTGAAATCTCATTTGCGTTTCTCGAATTAAACAGCATTCTCGTGCGTGCATGGCTCAGAATCAGTTGCTTTTTTGCGCGCGTTATGCCGACATACGCCAAACGCCGCTCTTCTTCCATTTTCTTTTCATCGAATTGAGCGTTCGTGCCGGGGAAAAGTCCTTCCTCCATGCCCGGCAGGAACACGATGTTGAATTCCAATCCCTTTGCGGAATGCATGGTCATCATCGAAATGCAGCCGCCGTTCTCGTTCATGGAATCGATATCGCTCACCAGCGCAACGTTTTCAAGGAATTCGCTGACCGTTCCCTCGGGATTCAGGCGCACAAATTCGGCGATTGCGCCCTCAAGCTCCTTGATATTTTCAATGCGCGCTTTGCTTTCATCGGTCTTTTCGTTTTCGAGAATTTCCACATAACGGGTTTTCTTGAGCATTTCCCGAAAAAATTCGTCGGGCTTCTTCTCGCAAATCAAGACGCTCAAATCAACCATCAATTCGCCGAATTCGGCAATCAGCTTTCTCGGACGTGTGCTCAAAGCGGATTGATCCACCTCGAAAACCGCTCCCAGCAAAGACAATTCCGATTCCTCCGCAAACGCCGCCAGTGCCTCCACACTCGCATCGCCGATGCCGCGCTTCGGAGAATTGATAATCCGCCTGCAGGAAACATCGTCATCGGCATTCACCAGAACGCGCATATAGGCAATCAAATCCTTGACTTCCTTGCGCTCGTAGAATTTCTGTCCGCCGTAAACCGAATACGGAATGCCCGCACGAACAAACGCTTCTTCGATTACGCGCGATTGCCCGTTGGTTCGATACAAAACCGCTATATCCGCAGGCTTTGCGCCGTGCTTAATCAAACTGTTCGCCTTTTTCGCAATGAACGCCGCCTCTTCACGCTCATCCAACGCATGATACAATCCGATTTTCTCGCCCTCGCCGGCCTGTGTCCAAAGTGCTTTATCCTTGCGGTCGAGATTGTGCGCAATCACCTGATTGGCCGCATCGAGAATATTGCCGGTTGAGCGATAATTCTGTTCAAGTTTGATTACCTTGGCATCGGGAAAATCCTTCTCGAAATCGAGAATATTGCGCACATCCGCACCACGCCATCCGTAAATAGACTGGTCGTCATCGCCAACCACGCACAGATTGCGCTTTCCGCCCGTCAACACGTGCACCAGCTCGTATTGTGCGGTATTGGTATCCTGATATTCATCCACCAAAATATAGTCAAATCGATCCTGATAATAAGCCCGCACGGGTTCCGCCTGTTGAAGCAGTTCCAGCGTTTTCAGCAGCAAATCATCAAAATCGAGCGCATTGTTTCCGAAAAGCGTCTTTTCATATAATTCATAGGCTTTTGCCATTTGCTGATTGCGGAAGTCCGCACCGTTTTCTTCCAACCAGTCCTTCGGAGACAGAATATGGTTTTTGGCATCGGAAATCATCGCCTTCACGGCTTTGGGCGGAAAATCCTTATCGTTCAGATTCAGCGTTTTGAGAACGGATTTAACCACCTGCATGCGATCGTCTTCATCATATATCGCAAACTCACGCTTATAGCCCAGCTTTTCGATATCCCGCCTGAGAATGCGCGTACAGCATGCATGAAAGGTGGAAACCCAAACCTCGCTCCCCGATTCACCCGTCAGTCCTTCAATACGTTCCCGCATTTCCCGAGCCGCTTTGTTGGTGAATGTGATTGCGAGGATTCGCCACGGTGCCACGCCCTGTTCGATTAAATGGGCCACACGATACGTCAATACGCGCGTTTTTCCGCTGCCTGCGCCCGCCAATATCAACAGCGGACCTTCCGTTGTCAATACCGCCTGTTTCTGAGGAGGATTCAGAGCCTTCAGATCAATCATTCGGCATTCTCCTTACCCGCTATGCGTTCCAGCACACGCTTATAGCCGTCCGCACCGTAAGTCAACGCACGATTCACACGGCCGATTGTCGCCGTGCTCACGCCGGTTTGCTGAACGATTTCCGTGTAGGTCGCTCCCTGTTCAAGCATTCGGGCAACTTCAAGGCGCTGCGACAAGTCCTGCACCTCTCGAATCGTAAAAAGATCTTCGAACAGGCGATAGCACTCCTCCTCGTCCTGCAAACACAAAAAAGCCCGTGCCAAATTATCGGCCTGCGGATTCTTCAATCTGGAATCAAACATGGTCTGCCTCCGCTTTCACATAGTAATCTGATATTATTATACCGAAAAAGGCATTTCACGTCAAGCGCACCGAAGTGGTGCATCATCAGTAAATAACCAAAAAAGAAAAGCCCCCGAAACAGCCTGTTTCAGGGACTTTCAGCAGTGACCCATCGGGGATTCGAACCCCGGACACCCTGATTAAAAGTCAGGTGCTCTACCGACTGAGCTAATGAATCATATTGGCTGGGGCGGCTGGGGTCGAACCAGCGAATGCCAGAGTCAAAGTCTGGTGCCTTACCGCTTGGCTACGCCCCAATAAAGCAAAATTCCACACCGGACAAGCGGGATGGAAAGAATGGGGTGAGTAGTGGGGCTCGAACCCACGACCTCCAGGGCCACAACCTGGCACTCTAACCAACTGAGCTATACCCACCATATGGCGCGCCAGAAGGGACTCGAACCCCTGACCCACGGCTTAGAAGGCCGTTGCTCTATCCAGCTGAGCTACTGGCGCAACTTTCATCGCGTTCGGAAATTCAGTTCCTGCCGACAGTTAGAAATTATATCACAGATAAATCGCTTTGTCTATAGGTTTTTCGGGAAATAACCAAGTATTTACACTGCTTATGAAGAGAAGATGCCTCGACAGTATTTCCGTGCGAAATAGCATGGGCGTTTCGAGAACATTGATGGCCGCTATGGAAACAGCCTCCGATTTCCAATAGGGTCGGAGACTGTTTGCGTATTACGGTTAATCTTGGTTTGGGTGTCAAAACGTCACAGGTTGAAGTGCAATAGTCAAATTGCACAACGAAACGGCGAATTTTATCAAATATAGGTGTCGTACAAGGATGCCTTTTGTGCAGTTTTTTGATCAAACTCAAAAAACAGTAATTTTGACACCTAAACCAATGTGCAAATGCAAAAAGTTACTGTCTGGCTCATCTCAATGCGCTTCAGGATGTGATCGGCGGCACGTATTTGGATGCGCTGGTGCAGGATCGGCGTTGTACAAACGAGATTGGAGCCATGATTACCATGGTTGAACGTTCGCCTTGGGATGACAAGACGATTTTCACGGCCGATCGCGGATATGAATGCTATAACCTCATACATTCTGCGCGGATAAATGCAACTGCGCCGGTTGTACTCGCTGCAGCCGTT
>CAVHAH010000193.1:2307-3855 GCA_963633785.1 bacterium | reverse complement strand
GCGCTGGGCAGATGGTCGAATTTCCGACAGCAGCATTTGGAGAGATCAGATTCTTTCCGAAACGGCAAGTGTTTTGGCAGAAGCAGCGGAATCAGGCGAAGAGTATTATCCGATAATTACGTGCAATGAAGTTGCGCAAAGCAAAGTCTGGTATGTCGGAACAGAATTGTGTCCACAGGATATGCAAGCATTGGTTGCGCAAATCACACAACGCATCAAGATATTTTCTGTCGGGAGCACTCCCCCGAATTTGGAGATACGCATTCGAAAAGGGAAAAAACGCAATTACCTTTTTGCACTCAATGCAGCAGAAACAGCACAGACGTTTATTCCGAACGAAAAATGGATATCGCTCGACGGGAAGGAAGATTATAAAGTCGAGCGATATGGTGTAAGAATTTGGTATCAGGAGAAGCTGCAAATTTGAGCGGATTTTTCGTCAGACGAAGGATGGAAGCCGCATGTTTAGCGGAGATGCGACGGAAAAGATGCCAAATTGCTGTTTGGGGAATTTAGAAACCCAACCTAAGGAACACCGCACAACCCTGCAGCGATGCCGAATTGTGCGGTGTTTCCTTGTTTTCCGCTTTGCGGGGCTTTCTATTGCGGCGTTTTCTTTGGGGATTCATCTATCAGTTTGGCGGTTTTATAATACCTGTGCAGCCAGAAGTCCATGGAGGTTCGGTCGGAATACACAAGCGCATCCGCCGAAGTGTCCGTTATATTCTCGAATTCGACATTGTCTCCGAACCAATCAAATACATCATTGAGTTTCTTGCGTTTTACACGCACGCGAAAGAGCATCGTTGGCCCTGTATACATGAATGCATGCTCGTTTATATATTTTTCCGCATCGAGGGGTTCCCGAAAGGGGCGAAGTTTCGCCCGAAGTTGGCGTATACCGATGATTCTGTCGATTCGATAGTGCGAAAGCTCCGTATGCCGATTGACCGTCGCCAGCAGATAGTAGCGCCCGTTTGCCATCACCACGGCCTGCGGACTCGCATTATAGGTCTTTTCCTTGCCGCCCTCCGAGATGGGCTTGAGCGTGCCGTCCACATCATAATAACCGTAGCCGAAGGCCACTTTGCGCCCGTCGTGCATCGCCGTTTTGAGCAGCGCCAACGTGTCCAGCATATTGGGATTGCCGGATCTTTGGCAGAGATAGACCTCATCCAGCTGTGCATCGTAGCCGTCAACTCTTGCGAGTTTATGATTGAGTTCAACGCGCTGAGCCTGCGTAAGCCCCGCTCCGTAGCGCACGGCTTTTTGCAGATACTCAAGTTCGCCGCTTGTGAACTGACCGCGATAATAGTATTTGTGCGTATGATCAATCGGGCAGCCGCCTTCGATCATTTCATTGATTGCGCGGCGAACGCTTCTCGGGTCGATTTCCAAACCCTTCTGCCGCTCCAGTTCGCGCGCAATTTCCTTCGCATCCATGCGATGCGATTCATCGGTTTGGTCGCGCAGAAGATTCATAATCGCAAAAATTCTCTGCGCATAAGTTGCTTTCGCCATAACGGCCTTCCCTCTCATTCCCCTTTT
>CAVHAH010000193.1:0-2297 GCA_963633785.1 bacterium | reverse complement strand
GTCCGTGAAAGACCGCAGCTTGCCAAATCACCGAGAAACGCGCGTTTCTCAGACAGTGAACCGGGGTGTGTTTCCGAAATTCCCCAAACGCCGAAAGCGCAGATTCGGAAACACACCCTAATCTTGTGGGGCGCTGCCCACGATTCAGACAGCGCCCGATATTATTGCCGCAATTTTACATAGTAAAGGTGCTGGTATACTGATATTCGGAAGGAATCTCCACGCTCGTTCCGTCGCTGAAGTATACCTTGGTGGGCGTAATGTCAACACGGTAGGCGGTTGTGAATCCGCTTACGGAGGTGCTGCTCAGTTTGCTCTTCGCAGACTTTCCGGGCTTGATGGAACTGCCGCTGTAGGTCAGATGGGAAGTGGCCGACGTTCCGGTATAAGCATTGTAGCAAACAACCGTGTAATCGAAGCTCTTGATGGTCTTGGTGGTGCTGAGGTTTTCGGCTTCAACGCCCATCTTGCCGTTCTTCTGGCCCCAAGTCGTCTGCCAGTTGATGCTGGTAATATAGACCGGCAGATGCGGTTCGACGGAAACCTTCACAGAGGCCGTAACGCCGCTGTCATCCGTTGCGGATGCGGTAATGGTGCACTCGCCGGAACTCTTGGCGGTAATCTTGCCGGTAGCGTCTACGGTGGCAATGGAGGTATCGCTGCTGCTCCATGCGAGCTTCGGATTCGTGGCGTTTTCGGGCGAAACGGTTGCCGTTACGGTTGCGGATTCGTCGTCAATGATGGTGACCGCCTTGTCAGACAGCTCGATTTTCTTCACAGACGTAATAACGGTCACCACGGCGCTTGCCGTCAGACCGGATCCGTCGGCAGTCGTGCCGGTGATGGTGGTCGAGCCGGTGTCGATGCCCTTAACAACGCCCTTGGAAGTAACTTCAACAATGCTCGGATCCGCAGATTCCCAGATGATGCCCTTGTTATCGGCATCCTCGGGGCCTACGCTGTAGGGGAGGGTGTAGGTTCCGCCGTTTCCGACGCTGAAGGAATCCTTTTCAAGGGTAAAGGATGTCACGGGCTGTCCGACAGACACCTTCAGGGTCTTCTCTTTCGGAGATTCGGTCTTTTCCAATGAAGTGATTGTAATGGTCGCCTTGCCCTTCGATACGCCGGTGATAACGCCGTTTTCATCGATTGTTGCGATGCTCGTGTCATCGATGCTGTACGCAACGCCCTTTTCGGTGGCGTTTTCGGGCTCCACGGAAACGTATCCGGAGATATCAATCGAAGCGCCCACAAGCGCATTGGCCGTGAAGTAGGAAGACTTCTTGCCGGAATGCTTCTCGACAATCGTTCCATCGGGCTCGATTTTAATTCCGGTAACGGCAACCTGCGCCTGAGGACAATCCTCGGAGAACAGCAGTTCCTGCATCTCGGCATCGGCAATACCGCTTGCAGTGAGATTATTCTGCGTCTGGAAAGCAATTATCGATTTCTGCGTACCGCCGCCGAAAATGCCGTCGGCCGTACCGGTGAGGTAGCCCTTATCAATCAGACGCTGCTGAATTTTCTGAACATTCTCGCCCTCGTCGCCTTTTTGGGCAGAAATGTATTCATCGGATGCGGCCTCCGCCCCGGAAGCCGTTTCGTTTTCATCGCCGATTCCCAGCAGACCGGCGGCAAGCTCGACCAGTTCCTCTTTGCTCATGGCCTGCAGCTCTTCAAGACTTGAAGGCTCTGCAAACGCAAATGCCATGCTGAACAGCGAAATCGCCAATGCGAAAGCAAGTATTTTCTTCATACCGATTCTCCTTCTGTCGTTTTCCATTTTACAGCCGTATACGCTTATATTCGGTCGCTCGGATTCTTTGAACGAGCAACCTCCTCGCAACTTTGTTACATCTATTCGATTTTCTCAAATCGTGAGGGATTCCTCCTTCCATGTGAACTTGACGCGCATCAAAATTCTTTACCGTATTATAACATCCACCGTCGTTAATTACAATATCCGTAAAATTCGGTCAAAAAAAGAAGGCTCGAATAAATGCAAAAGTTTGCACTTATTTGAGCCGTTCCAATTTCAACATCTAAATTTAACGTTCGTGCCGATATTCATCGGTTCGCACATTCCGGAAAAAAGCAAATTTCAAGCCCCAACGCTTCCTTCGAAGCCGCCAAATAGGGGAATCCTTCAACGGCTTGCCCCCGATTTGTCTCGCAATCAACTTCACGGGAGAATAGAAACCATCCATAACAACCCGCTGTTTTGCCGAGCCAATGCAGAAACATGCAAAAAAATCCTTCAGACTCTTTCGAATCTGAAGGAAACTGGTCGAGGTGAC
>CAVHAH010000192.1:0-3857 GCA_963633785.1 bacterium | reverse complement strand
ACAGCGTTCTTGAGATTCCACGCTATGGCAGGTCTCCTGACTTTGTTCATCGCAATCTCATCCTTCCCGGTTTCCCAGTGGTTTGCAAGATTGCTCACGTTCACAGTGACTGCATCGTTCCGGATTCACACCGGATTCCCTTTTCACCCGACAAGCGGGCACCATGGCGTTACATTTTATATTTTTTCAGACGGTTTCATTATAACATAGAACCCGCCGTTGTCAATTGATGTCCGCTTTTTTTACACCGTTTTCTTTTCCTGTTTTCATTGACAGAACGGCTTGCGGCGTGTAAACTCATATCAAAGGAAGGTGAAGCCCTTGCGGGGATACGTTTTTCTCTTTGATTTGGATTCTACCGTTACCAAGCGGGAAATTCTGCCCGAGATTGCTCGGCGAATCGGGAAATACGATGAGATGAACCGCCTGACGGAAGAAGCCATGTGCGGCGGCGTTCCGTTTCGAGACAGCTTCACCGCTCGGGTAAAAATGCTGAATGCCGTATCCGTTTCGGAGGCGCGGCGCATCGCAAGCGAAGTTCCGCTCAATGAATGCATTGCGGATTTCATTCGCCGCAACAGCAATCGGTGCTATATCGCCACGGGCAATCTGGATGTCTGGATCGGCGGACTGATGGAACGGCTGAATATGCAGGCGCACTGCTTTTGCTCCGAGGCCGATGTTCGGAAAGATAGAATCATCGGCATAAAGAGCATTGCCGACAAAGGTGCGATTGCAAGCCGCCTGCCCCGACCGCTCGTTGTAATCGGCGACGGCGACAACGATTTAAGTATGGCGCGTTTGGCGGATATCACAATCGGATTCGGCGGCGTTCGCCCGATTGCGCCGAGGCTTTCGCAACACGCAAACCATGTTTTCAACGACGATCGCACCTGCGCCGATTTTCTGTGGGCGCTGCTTGATTCGGAAAGGATATCGTTATGAAAGATAATGAGCTTCAATTCAACAGAGACTGTCATGTTCTGTATTCCAAAAAATGCAAAGCGGCCGTTCAAAAGGCGATTGCTTCGCACTATCCCGAGGAGCGCCGTGAAGAAGTGTTCACCGCCGTTCAGAAACAGTTCGCAGACTGGCTCAAGGACTACCGCACCGATTTGGGCGGCAAAAAGAACTTTCACAACGGCACGGGCGGCACCTACGACAACATTATGATGATGGCATACTATGTCGTTTGTCGGGAGGTGACCTCGTTTGCGGAAATCGAAACGCTGTACGGCGGCATTTTCCTTGAATCCTTCCGCAAACTGCGCTTTGTGAACTGCAATAAAAAGCTCTTCAAAAAGCTGATGTACAAGGCATTCACATCGTCAAAAAGCCGATGCGACAAATGGCATGATTACGAGATGGATGTCGAACCGTACAGCGAAAACGAACCGATTCGCTATCGCTTCACCGCCTGCCCCGTGGCGGAATTCGCCAGGGAACACGATTTGCTGGATATTCTCCCCGCCCTGTGCAATGTGGATTATGCGGCCATGGAAATCATTCACGCCCGACTGGTAAGAACCACCACACTGGGCCGCGGCGATTACTGCGACTACGCCATTTGCGGCGATAAGGACCCGTATCTCCGAGACCATCCCGAATATCGGGACGAAAACGGCGGGAGATGGAATCGATAAACAGAACCGAGCCGAAAAGAATGTCGTTGCGAGACAATCTTTCCGACTCGGTATTTTTTCGCCGTTTTTATCGAACACAGGGTTAAATTGTGAACAAACTCTTGCGCAGATGCGTAGATTGCGTTATAATCAGGCTGAAAAATACGCACGTGCGTTTATCGTATTTCCTGTTCGAGCGTGTCGAACACGGGGGCGGTGAAGAATTCGGACAGCGTGATTTCCAATCCGTCGCAGAGTTTTTTGATGACATTGATGGTTATCTCACGGCGGGATGCATCGAGCATGCTGTAAACCGTGGAAGGCGTTACGCCCGCGCGGTTGGCAAGCTCATTCGGGCGAATGTGATGCTCTTGCATCAGCTGTGTGAATCGCGCGACAACGGCTTCTTTAATCGTCATTGGTATCACCTCTGTGAAAAGCATACCGAATGAATCGCGGTTGCGTGTACGCATGTGCGTAGTTAAGCGTAAAAAATTGGAAAGGACTGTTTTTTATGGCAATGATTATTTGCCCGGAATGCGGAAAGGAAATCTCGGATCAGGCGGATGTTTGTATCAACTGTGGTTATAATCTGCAAAAGCAGCGGAGCCGGGAGCAAGGAAAGCGCATATGGAAGATTGTGCGAACGGTAATCGCGATTCTGCTGATTCCCGCAATTCTGTTTGGCGTTTGGAAAATATTTCTCCCGGATTTGTTTACCACGGCCGAAGGATTTTTGGAGCGGGGCGATTATCAGCGTGCCTACGAGAAAGCATCGGATGAGGATATGAAAGAGCTGATTCTGTTCGAGAATCAAATTGCCGTTGTTTGTCAGGATGTCGTGGATTCTCTGAAGGATTCAACATCTTTTGTTCTCTCGGAGGCTGTGTATAAGCCGAGCAGAGAAAACCACGCACTTTTATTGTCGGTAATGGCACATAATTCCTATGGAAATAATGTAACGAACTACTGGGTATACGATTACGAATCCAACGGTGTTTATGAATATGATCGCAGTTTCACGGATTTCGACGAAGAAACCATATATTCATGGGATGATACAAGCGAAGGATATGAAAAGGCTTTGAATAACCTTGTGAAGGCGGAAATTCAGTTGGATTTGAGTTTCGGTGCGTATGATTTCCTTCCGGAGGAAAGCGTTGCACGCATCAACAATCTGTTTGCCGCAGGTAAATTGGACGATGTTGTTCTGATTCCCTTTGTCGACCCGTCGGAGGAAACCGTTGAACCCACCGTTGAACCCGACGGCGAGGGAATGTAAGCGGAATCACGGGTTCGGCTGTTCCGAATCCTCGGCATATTGCATTTGCAGTTCCTCGATATCCCTGCACAGCAGATACAGTGCGGCGGCGACATCGTTTTTAGCGCAGGGGGAATCGCTTTCGAAGCGTTGAATCGCACCTTCGGCAATCAGGCGCATTTTCGGAAGCGTTTTCCCTGCGAGAAAGAGGAAATCCTGTTGCATGGCTGTTCTCCTTATCGTGTGTTCATAAGAGTTTCGGCAAATCGGAATCATCGTTTCTGATTCTTCGGGTGGGATTGTAGCCCCGATAGGTTTGCGGCGTGGGGAAATACGGCATGCGAACGGCGTCTGCGGTGGCGAATGCGGGGTCTTCTTTGCAGGAGAATTCCGCATTGTATTCAAGGCACAGGTGCCACGCTTCGCAATAGCGTTCAATCAGATAGTGAATGCCCAGCGCTTTGCGGTTGTGCCGCAGATAAGTGAAGGGAACACGCCGACCGTCCTCGTCCGTCTTCCAGCCGTATTCGGCATAGAGAACAATCAATCGCGCGAGCAGCGGATGAACAGACAGATTCACCGTGTATTTCCAACCGTCCCGATAGGGCGTGCGGTATAATCCCTTCAACAGCTTTTCCCGCATACCCGAGGCATTCACGCCGAAATCATACCGAGCGATGCGTTTGCCGGGCGATGCGAAACGGCTGTCGTTGAATAGCCACACGGTTAAGGTGTTGCGGTCACGGCTGATGTGCCAACGCACATCGTCCACCTTCATCTCAAGCGTCATGCTCTCCCCTCCCGTTGAATCCATTATACCACGGTTTTTCGGGGAAGGAAACTACAGCGGTACAATAATCGTTTACTCGGAATCAATGCGGATACAATGGGATGTATAGTTTTCGGTTGTTCAGTCTATATAGCGTATACCGCCTTGTCCGAATACGTGTTTGAGAATGTTAAAAACGGTTAAG
>CAVHAH010000191.1:0-3868 GCA_963633785.1 bacterium | reverse complement strand
GTCTTTGATCTCGCAGTTGAGCTCCATGTTCTGAATCTTGACATCGACATACTGCACGGTTACGGTGATATTCTGTTCTTTTTTCGCATCGCCCTTTTTCGCAGTCAAGGTAAGATTTACTTTTTCTTCATACTGTTCAGGCGCATGATCACTGCTGATAAGCAGCTCGCCTTTGTCGTTGAAATCTGCCAAATATCCATTCGTTGAGCAGCTCACGCTGATCTGATCATCGTCATTGTCAAATGCATCCACTTCTTTCAAAGAAACCACGAATTTTTCCTTTTCACTTGGTGTATTGCTTGCGGTATACGTTTCATTGCCCTTGTATACCGGAACGGCAACGACATTGAATGGTACCTTCTCGGATTTTTCAATTTCCAATTCAGCACAGCTCGCCGTTAATGCAAGCGTATAGGCCCCTTCCGCACACTCGCTATTCAACGTCCACTCAAATTCGCGTTCCCCATTCGCATCCGCTGAATCGTTCTCTTGCAAAGTGATGTCCTCGCCATTCAACGTCCAGTTGAGCGTCAACCACTTCGGCGCATTGGTGCGAACAGCAATCGTATCCCCCGTCTTATAAGTTACAGCTTCTGAGGTCTCTTCAGCATCCGACTCGATCTCTTCTGTTGTCGCAGTTTCAGCAGCTTCCGCGGTTTCCTCGGTTGCTGCGGTTTCAGCCGTTTGTGCAATCTCCTCGGCATCCGTCGTTTCTACAGCATCCGTCGCCGTTTCTTCTTCGGAGGCTTCCTCCGGGGAGCACAACGACAGCGTCAAATCGAAATCCTTCACCGTGCCCAGCACAGTTCGTTCGCCGTCCGGCTTTTCCGCCGTAAAGCTGCCGTCCTCTTTCAGATAGCCGTAAACATGATCCATCAGCGCTTCAGCCTCGGAATCGGCGGCGAGCTCGTAGGCATTCAATTCAGTTTCGTCCACAGCTTTCAGCAGCGCATTCGCCAGATTCAGTGCAGTGATCTCCGTGAGATTCACGTAGTTTGCGCCAAATTTGCCCGCCACTGCCTGCATTCTCTCTTCATTTTTAGAATTCAAGGCGATGACTGCAAAATGAGAGAGCGTCAGCGAATCCGAATCTACATTTTTGTAGGCCTTGTTGTCAACAGATCCATATTCACCATTTGTAATCAAAATGGTGTAATCGACACCTTTCGAAATTTGTTGAAGCTTTTTGGTCAGTCCCGAATCCAACTTATCATTCGTTGCATTATCCGTCAAATCCTCGACAGCCTGATTCACATCCGCAACAGGATTCGATACCGAATCTGACGATACCGCTTCAACGCTGATATCGGCGTTCTGCAGCACGGCCGCAAAGAGACCGGCTGCCGAAGCAATCTGATTGCGATACTCCTGCAGCACGGTATCCACTTCATCGTCTGAAATCAACAGCACAATGCGCTTTTTCTCCGCGCTTGCTTCATTTTCCGATACTGTCTCCGCCGCGGCTTCTTCTGCGACCGATACGCCAAACGCGCTCAACGCCAGCATCAACGCCAGCATAAACGCGATCACTTTCTTGAGATATGCTTTCAAAACGTTTCCCCCTTCACGCGTTTCTGCCTTTATTTCTTAAAAAGCCGAGACAGAAAACCGCCTTTTTCCTGGCCGGCGGACGCATTGCCCTTTTTCAGAATCTTGCTCAGTTCCTTATTGCGCTGCTTGGCGGCCAGATCGCTGAAATGCTGGTCATTCACGCAGTAATCGGCAAGTGAATTCTCCGTTGCAATGTCGTCTCCGATATCCTTCAGAAGCCCGTTCACATATATGACGTCCATGACGATTTCCATATCCTTGCCGGTCGACCAGATGGTTCTCCCCTCCGGCGTATGCGTGGCCATGGAAAGATACTGCGTCCAGATATCCTTCATGGCGAGCACCTTCGCTGCGGTCAGCAATGCGTATGCGCCTGCGGCATCCACATAATCTCTTCTGGAGAGATCATCATCATATACATGCCGCACAAAGCGCTTCAGCATCATCAAATCGCTGCGGTCCGCATAGATCTGCAAAATCGAAGCATTCTCCTGACGTTTGCCCCGAACCATCGACGCATAATTGCGACACCAGGTTGTGGTCATATCCGAAACGTCGTTTTTCCTGTCCGCTCCCGCGATTTTCAGAAGCATTCCGAGGCGATCCATCGCGTCGTTGAAGGCCTTTCCGTCCGCATTTCTGCCGTATAGCGGAATGCAGGCGGTGAATACATTCTGTGCGCGGGCGAGAATCTGCTTCTTCAGCGCATCCTGAAACGCATTGCTTGCCGCCGGGAACGTTCTCAAGCTTCGCAGTTCTTCATTCGTCTTGTAAAGTGCGGTCAATTCGGCGGTTTTATCGCCGCTGATGCGCGCTTCTTCCGCCTTGTGCTGAATCGTGTTCTCAATCACGCTGCTCAAGGCGTTGAACACGGTCGCATCCTGCCGGCAAATATTGAATGCAGCTTCATCCATCCATATCAGATTCTTAAGCTGTTTCGACAGCTCCGGCAGCGATGTGATTCCCTGAATGGCCGTGATCAGGCGCTTCTTTTGCATATCGGCAGCCACAGCAATCATCTTTGTATACTGCGGTTCGATGCGCACGGGGCCTTTGTCCATGCATTCATTCAGATAGGTTTCGCACACATCCTTCAAGGCCGCACAGCTGTTGAGCAGCGGATCGCGCACGCGCGCGAAATCTGCGCCCTTTGTCTCCTGCCAGATGCGGCAAACGCGCTCATATGTTTCAAATCGGGTGCTTTCACAATTCATACCCGAAAGCAGCACAACAACGCCCTTGAACAATTCATCGCTGACTCTCTCAAGGCTCTCCTGCGGCAGCTTATTCGCGAACGCAATGATATCGTCCAGCAATCCATCCGTCTGGGCGGGGCTGCTCTGCAACCAGCGCGTGAGGCTGAGCAGCATTTTTTCGCGAGTGGAAGGATCGCGCGCATCGGCATAGTCAATCAGGAAAGACATATCGATCGTTCCGCTGCCTGCCTTCAGCAAACTGCACAGCATATCCGCGTCATACGGCTCCGGCATATGCGTTTCCGCCAGCTTGTCAATCGCATTGCGCACAATGGTTGACGTTATGGTATGTCCGCTGACAATATTGTTGATCTTGCTCAGAATGCTGCCGGCCGTTTCCGGAGTGATGGTGCCCTTGTAATAGTTCGTCAGGTCCGAGCAATTGTATTCGCGATCCGTGACCAGCGCAACGGCAAATTCCTGCTTGACGCGTTCCGCGAGGATGTCGATATTATTTCCGGTAATCAAAGTGGTAAAGCATTGCAGATCCTGCACGCTGAGGTTCAGCCGAATGCCTTCCTGAACCACCTTTACCAGCAAATCCTGATCATTCTCCAGAACTCTGCGAATCGTTGGCATTTCGGCAAACTTGCGCAATCGATCCATGGCTTCCGATTCAATGCGTCCGGTATCATCCATCAACGCCTTCATCAAACTGCCGGCGTTGCGTTCGTTGGCTTCCGAAATAGGATGCTCTTCCCAGTAAGCGAAAAGCAAATTCAGTGCTCTGGAATGATTGAAGCGCTTCGAACTTAGAATCTCGCGATAGCGGTCGGTATAGCGATTCTCGAAATAGCGTTCCATGCGGAAGCGGTATTCCTGTTCGGTGTAATCCTGCGTGCACTCCGCTTCTTTGATCAGAATGCTCTCCTCCAGAACCTCGCAGCCCTGCCCTTTCATAACGATATCCAGAATATAATGGCCGTCAATCATCGCATATTCGCTGATACGCGCCGCAATATCCTCCGCCAGAGGATCCACATTGCGCTTCATGAAGCGATAGTAATCAAGCCAGCGATTCAAACTTTCGATATCGCGGATGCGCTTGCTCTGCTCCAGAC
>CAVHAH010000190.1:0-3875 GCA_963633785.1 bacterium | reverse complement strand
TGCTCCGCAATCAGGTCACCAATTTGATCTGGTACGGCAAGATTGAGACCACTCTTGCGCGCGGCAAAGAAGTGCAGTCGCTCGCCGAGCATCTGATCACCATTGCCATGCGTCAGTGTGACAATACTGTGGAAGTCACCAAAAAGCATATGAACGAAAAACAGCAGGTTGTAGAGCTGACCGTGCAGAACGACTCTGCGGCTCGTCTGGCTGCTCGTCGTCAGGTTATGCGTTATCTGTACAACATTCCCGCCGTTCAGAACGAGGGCGAGGATAAGGACGATTTCAAGAAGCGCGTCAAAGAGGTTAAGAACCCCGTTGTCGAGAAGCTCTTCCGCGAAATCGCTCCGAAGTACAAGAAGCGTGCTGCTGAAAAGGGCCAGGGCGGTGGATACACCCGCCTGATCAAGAAGGGCCCCCGTCGCGGTGACTCCGCCGAGATGGTCATTCTTGAGTTGGTCTAATCGACCTGCAAATTAAAGCGAGGGGATTTTCTCCTCGCTTTGTTCTGTTTATGGGAGGTACGGCATGACGGAACGGGTTGAATTGATGAATATGTGCATGGTTGAAGACGAAAACGGTCGCGTGCTGGTTCAGGATCGAGTGAAACCGGGCTGGACGGGCATCACCTTTCCGGGCGGCCATGTTGAAGCGAAGGAAGGATTTGTGGAATCCACCGTTCGCGAAATCTTTGAAGAAACGGGTTTGCGGATAAAGAATCTGCACATTTGCGGCACGAAGCAGTGGTTTAATGCCGACGGCAGCCGCGGGCTCGTGTTCTGCTATAAGACGAATGCCTTCGAAGGGGAATTGCATGGTTCCGAAGAAGGCCGGGTTTTTTGGGTGAATCCGTCTGAATTGAAAACAATGCGCCTCGCTCCGGGCATGGAGGAGACGTTTCGAATATTTTTTGAAGAAAACTACCCCGAATTGCTGATTCGATAAAAGGAGAAACATTCCATGCAAACCAAAGACCGTTCTCAACTGGCGACCGAGCCGATCGGCAAACTACTGTTCAAACTGGCGGTGCCGACGGTGATTGCCCAGCTGGTGAATATGCTGTATAACATCGTAGACCGTATTTACATCGGCCATATGCCGGAAAACGGCAGCCTTGCGCTCACGGGCGTGGGCGTGTGCATGCCGCTGATTATGATTGTATCGGCATTTGCGGCGCTGATTGTGTCCGGCGGCGCACCGAAAGCGTCCATTTATATGGGCAAAGGCGAACCGGCGGAAGCGGAACGCATCTTAGGCAACTGCTTTTCGGCGCAAATTATTATTTCGCTGATGCTGACGGTTGTGATGCTGATTTTCAACCGTGATTTGCTTTTGACATTCGGCGCCAGCGAAAACACCATCGAATATGCGGTGCGATACATGAATGTTTACGCCATCGGCACGATTTTCGTGCAGCTGACGCTCGGCATGAACGCATTCATCACCGCACAGGGATTCACAACCACCAGTATGCTCACCGTGCTCATCGGCGCAGTGGTGAATATTCTGCTCGATCCGCTGTTCATTTACGCATTCAATATGGGCGTTCAGGGTGCGGCGCTCGCAACGGTGCTTTCGCAGGCGGTTTCCTGCGTGTGGGTGGTTTCCTTCCTGAGAGGGAAGAAGACCGCACTGCTTTTGAAAAAGGAAGCATTGCGCATTGATTTGAAATTGCTGCTGCCGTGTTTGGCGCTCGGCTCTTCTGCGTTTGTGATGCAGGCCAGCGAAAGCGTGATTTCCGTTTGCTTCAATTCATCGTTGCTGCGCTACGGTGGCGATGTTGCGGTGGGTGCGATGACCATACTCACCAGCGTGATGCAATTCGCCATGCTGCCCATGCAGGGAATCGCACAGGGCGCTCAGCCGATTTCCAGCTACAATTACGGCGCGCGAAAGGCAGACCGCGTGAAAAAGACGTTCAAACTGCTGCTGATTTCGTGTTTGGTGTATTCAACCCTGCTTTGGGCGGTGATTCAAATTGCGCCGCACGCATTCGCCGGAATATTCACCACGGACGCCACGCTGCTGGATTTCACCGCAAACGCCATGCGCGTTTACTTTGCGGTGCTGCTGATATTCGGCATTCAGACCGCCTGCCAGATGACATTCGTGTCCATCGGCTATGCGCTGTGCTCGATTATCGTTGCGGTAATGCGCAAATTCGTGCTGTTGCTGCCGCTGATTTACATTATGCCCAACCTGGTGGCGGAAAAGACCACGGGCGTGTATATGGCGGAACCGATTGCCGATTTACTCGCAATCACATTCACTTCGATACTGTTCTCCATTCAATTCAAAAAAGCCATGAAATCGCTGGAAGCGTGACCTTCGGCAAAATCGGATAACGTATTTTTGCATATGCTGTCCCGATTTTGCCGTATTTTCATGGTATAATTAGGGTGTGAATAGGGTTGCGTTTTGGAAGCACGCCCCGGAAAAAGAGGACGAAAACATGAATAAATCCGAATTCGCCGAGATTCGTCGGCGTTTGAATCCCGATAAAAATGCGATTACCTGTATTCGCGGCTGTTATGTGAACGAGAAGCGTGAAATCGTTTCGTCGTTCTGCCGTCCGCCGTTTGGATTCCGTCAGGAAGAGGCGGAGAAATACCTGGCAATTTTTCGCCGCACCCTCACGGGCGTTCCCGGCAAGAATCTGATTGACATCGATTTCTCCACCGGCGACGTGCTCGACGGCGAGGAACACAAGCTGCTGAGTGCGCTCACGAACACCCAGCTCAAGCTCGAAGAGGGCGCACAGAAGTTCTATCAGCGCATCATCGATTCCCTTGAATTGGAGGGGCATTACCTGATTCTGATGATGCACGATGCGTACGATGTGCCGTATCACCCCAAAGACGGAACGGATATGGAGGACGCTTCCGAAAACGTGCTCAACTATATCCTTGTGGCGATTTGCCCCGTGAAGCTCACGAAGCCTGCGCTGGGCTATTATGCGTCGGACAACGATTTCCATGAATGCGAACAGAACTGGGTGGTCGCCGCCCCCGAACTGGGCTTCATGTTCCCAGCATACGAAGACGGCGCCGCCAATCTCTATCGCGCGATTTATTTCACCCGTGATACCGCCGAAATGCACGATGAATTCGTGAATGCCGTGTTCCATGCCGATGCGCCGATGGCGGCGGATACGCAGAAGGAGACGTTCCAAACCATTCTGGAGGAAACGCTGGGCGATCAGCTGAATCTCGATGTGGTGCAAACGGTGCACGAAGCGCTGCGCGAGAAAATCGAAACGCAGAAGGCGGACAAATCGCTCGAAGCGCCGATTGTGACCAAGCGTGAAATGCAGGGCGTGCTTTCAAGCTGCGGCGTGGACGAAGAGCATATCGAGGCCTTCAAACAGCGCTACGATGAGGATTTCGGCGAAACCATCGACCTCAGCCCGCAGAACATCGTGGACGAAAGAAAGTTTGAATTGCGCACGCCGAATGTGGTCATCACCGTGTCGCCCGGATACAGCGACCAGGTGGAAACGCGCGTGATTGACGGCATGAAGTATATTCTCATCCATGCGGACGAAGGCGTGGTTGTGAACGGCATGAATATCAAGGTCTGATTGCGAAAGGTTTTCTCAAAATAAAGAGCGCAAAAATGTAAATAATGCTTGCATTTCTTTTCCCGAATGCCTATTATTATGGTAACACCGCACAATTCGGCGGCAACGCTGAATGCGCCTTTTGCGGTATCCGAAAGCTGCAAAAATCTCGATTTGCCTCCAGCAAACCTTCGCTTTTTGCAATTCCGTCTACCACAAAATTCACTATTCATCGTACCACCTCATTTGTGCGGTGTTACCTTATAGATGGACATTCGGGAATTTTTTGTTGGGAGAGAGGACAATGAGCGAAAAG
>CAVHAH010000189.1:2686-3880 GCA_963633785.1 bacterium | reverse complement strand
CAATTCTACACATCTTTTTTACAGTCATTTGTTTTCACTCCAATCGAATACTGATTTCTCCCGAACGGACCGTTTCTCTGCCGAATTCGGTTTCGACTTCCAGCCCGCCCTCATCATCAATCGCAAGCGCAACCGCCGAATAGTATTCATCGCCCTTGCGAACCTGAATCTTTTTGCCGATAACATTGGATCTCTCTCGGTATTCACGCATGAATGTCCCGCTTTCCAGCTCGGAAAGCATCTCTATCATCTTATCGCAGATACCGGCAATCAACCGATTCGGCGAAACCGAATCTCCGCACTCGTTTCCGATAGACGTTGCAATATCGGCAATCTCGTTCGGAAACTCCATTTTTCGCACATTGATTCCCATGCCAATCACCGCATAAGCCAGTTGACCGCTTTCAAAATCCATGCTGGCTTCGCTCAGGATTCCGCACACTTTTCTTTTGCGAATAAACAGGTCGTTCACCCACTTGATTTCAACCTTCACATCGGCGTTTTCCTCAATCGCATTCGCAACCGCCACCGCCGCCATCGGCGTCAGCATTACCGCACGCTGTGCCGGCACCTGCGGACGCAAAAGTAGGCTCATATACACGCCGCCCTCGGGCGAAAAGAACGGTCTCCCGTATCGACCGTGTCCGCCCGTTTGCCGCCTTGCACAAACGAGTGTTCCGCTCGCCGCACCTTGTTCGGCAAGAATCTTCGCACGGTTATTGGTGGAATCAATCTCATCATGCACCTCGATACACAGAGGATTGCGCAATGATCGGCGAATCAGTTCCGCATTCACAGGCTCGTATTCCAATTTGTATCCCATATTCGGCTTCGCAGTGATTTGATACCCCTCATCTTTCAGCATCGTTACCGCTTTCCAGATTGCATTTCTCGAAACACCCAGCTCACTCGCCAGTTTTTCCCCCGAAATACCGTTGGGTGAATTCGCCAACGCAAGAAGAATCTGTTCCTTTGTGCTCATAAAGCAAACCTCCGCATCGCATTCACTTTCAGAGAATACCACACGAAGGTTTGATTGTCAACCTATTTACTTGTTATTGGGTGACATTTAACGATTGTTCCCGTTCCCGTCTGGAAAAAATACATCCACAATAGTTCTGGCGGTAAAGGCCGTAGATTGCGGAAAGTTCACACGAGCGGCGATAACCGTTCTTTTTTTTGAAATCCGAGAAT
>CAVHAH010000189.1:2053-2676 GCA_963633785.1 bacterium | reverse complement strand
GCAAAACGTTC
Organism: bacterium; assembly: GCA_963633785.1. GTDB lineage: Bacteria > Bacillota > Clostridia > Christensenellales > Aristaeellaceae > Faecivicinus. The sequence continues at coordinate 2,665 of CAVHAH010000189.1, read as the reverse complement.
CGAAAGCATTGCGCCGATTTGATTCAATCTCTGCGCATCCTTGAGAGGGCTTATGGATAATGTGGTTGTGAAATAATCAAAACCTTGCTGCTTTGCAATGCGGGCCGTTTCGCCGATGCGCAGCATGAAGCATCTCGTGCAGCGTTCGCCACCCTCCGCAACATCTTCGTATCCGCGCGCAATATTAAAGAAACGTTCCGCATCATAATTCCCGCAGAGAAAATCAATCTTCCCGATATGCGGAAGATTCGCAATCAAGCGCTTTTGTTCTTCCGCGCGATGAAAGAATTCCTCCTCGGGAGCGATATTCGGGTTATAATAGAACACGGTAATATCGAATGCGCCCGTCAGCCGTTCAAGAACGGCACTCGAACACGGCGCACAACAGCTGTGTAAAAGGAGCCGGGGACGAATTCCCCTTTGGGCGATTTTTTCCAGTTCCCGCTCCATTTCCAGCTGATAATTCTTCTTAATCATTCCCGATTCACCGATTGCGGCAGGATAATGTTTACTGCGCTGTGCAGATTTTTGATTTCAACATCGCACCCGCCGTCCGCATGTTCTCCGTCCAGTGTCCATTCAATCTGCGATTCGCTTTTTACGCTGATGCTG
>CAVHAH010000189.1:0-2043 GCA_963633785.1 bacterium | reverse complement strand
ATTGTCGTGATTCCGTGCAGGATACTGCTGAGCTGAATCGGCGTGGTGGGATTGCGAACCAGCATCACCTCAAACAAGCCGTCGTTCAGCGCAACGCGTTCGGCATCCAGCTTCAAAATTCCGCCCACCGAGGTTGAATTGGTTACCGCGCAGAAAATGAAATCGTCCTCGATTTCCCTCGTTTGCGTTTTCACATTCAAATGAATCGGCCGTATCGAGGGAATATCCTTAATTCCTTCAAGAATATAGGCAAGATGCCCCAGCAGATTCTTCATCGTTTGCGGCGTGCTGTAAGACGCCTTCGTGAATGCTCCGCAAGAAGCCGTATAGGTAAAATAACGCTGCGCAAACATGCCGACATCAAACAGATGCGGTTCACCCTTGCAAGCATCTGCCGCAGCCTGTTCGATATCCGAAGAAAGGCCGAGCGACGATGCGAAGTCATTCGTCGTTCCGCAGGGAATATAGCCGATCGGAACCTGTGCTCCCGATGCCAGCACGCCGGCAATGGTTTCATTCAGCGTACCGTCGCCGCCTGCGCAAATAATGCGATCGAATTCCCCCGCATGTTTCGACAAAAACACGGTGCATTCGCCGCGTTCAGCCGTCACATAGGTTTCACAACGGTTATCGCTGTCGAGAACCGTACGAACGATTTCCGCAAGAAAACGGCTTGCACGCCGTTGACCTGCACAAGGGTTCAGAATCACCAAAATACGGCCTGCCATAGAATCCTCCCGTTATTGCATTTGTTCGCTGATTTCTTTCATAAAATACATTTGAAAATTCAGCCCGTCGCAAGACACCTGATGATAGCGAATTCCGTTTCGGAGTCCGCGAATTGCACCCGCAATGCATGCGCCGTGAAGATGCCCGTAAACGCAATCCGACACGCCGTATTCAGACAGAATATCCGAAAAGCCGATTGCATTCTCGCTCAGCGGCGGATAATGAAGCATCACCACCAGCGGTGCCTCCTGTGAAAGCCGACGTGCGGTTTTCAAGGACATTTCCAATCGAAGCCGTTCCCGCTCGTAAATGCGAACGTCTTCCTCTTTGGATTCCGCATTCGGAAGCATCCAACCGCGCGTTCCCGCAAACAGAATGCCATCCAGCAGCATCGCATCGTTTTGAATTGCAAACATATTTTCCGGAAGCGCACGGCGCACGCGCCCGATTGCGCTCCACCAGTAATCATGATTGCCCCGAAGAATCAGTTTTTTCCCGGGCAATTCTCCCACGCGTCGGATATCCTCCATCGCCTCTTCAAGATGCATCGCCCACGTCAAATCGCCCGGAAGCAGTACGATATCGCTATCGTCCACTCGGGCGTACCATGATTCTTTAATTTTTTCGAAATGATTGGCCCAGTGCGCACCGAAAACATCCATCGGTTTCTGTCGCGCAGGCAAATGCAAATCAGATATTGCGAATACAGACAAGTTTATTCGTCCTCATCTTCATCGTCGTCATCATCATCGTCGCCATCGTCGATTTCGCTCTTTTCGAACTCATCATCGTCATACGTTTCACCGTCGAGCTCATCGGGCAGGTCGTCGATTGCAATCTCGTCCATCGACGAAACGGAATCGATTTCAATGTTTGCGCTGCTCGGTTCAACCGTATCATCCGCACTTATCGATGAACGACGCGCTAATTCCTTCAAACAGGAGGCACACAGTTCCTTTCCGGGAACGACCGGATTCTCTCCGCATTCAGAGCACATTTCGATCATTTCAAATTGTTCTCCTTCGCCCTTCACCTCGCGGCGGCAAACAGAGCACATTTTCTCGTTCTCGTTCATATAATTCAGCTCGCAACGCGGACACAAAACCAGTTTCATTAAAGAATTCCTCCCAAAATACGTGCTTAAAGATAGATTCGGAAAACGTTCCCGAAAGACTACCTGTTATTATACACAAATCATGCAGATGTGCAACCCCTTTGCAGGGAAAAACTGCTTTTTCCTGCGATTTTTGTTATAATCCGCAGCATCCCGCCGCTATGAATACAGTTTTTTAAGCCATTCGAAGCGTTCACAAT
>CAVHAH010000188.1:0-3935 GCA_963633785.1 bacterium | reverse complement strand
GCGCAACGCTCTTCTTTTCGAATTCCATTCTAAACGTCCTCCCACATGGTATTTTACCCCATAATGGTAAGTATACCACGATTTTCCAAAAGATGCAACGAAATTTCTTGTATACAATGATTTTGCAAGTTCGAATTGCAAATCATTCAAAATTTAACGATATATTCGCATCAAAACGCGTGATTTTGGGCATTTCGTGGTGTATAATGTCATTATCAAATATAAGCGGCGCTTTGCCGCAAAAGGGAGCTGCGATTATGTCACTTTCTCTTTCCGAGCGTACGCTCGCAATAGCCCCGTCGATGACGCTCGTGATTGACTCACGTGCAAAGCAGATGCGTGCCGAAGGCTTGGATGTAATCGGTTTTTCCGCAGGCGAGCCGGATTTCTGCACGCCCGAATACATTAACGATGCCGGTAAATTCGCAATCGATGCCGGAATTACGCGCTATACGCCCGTTGCGGGCACCCTTGATTTGCGCCAGAAGATTTGCGAAAAGTTCTTCCGCGATAATTCCGTGGAGTATACGCCTGCGGAAGTCATCGTTTCCAGCGGCGCAAAGCAGTCGATTTTCACGGCGCTGAATGCGATTCTGAATCCCGGCGATGAGGTTCTTCTGCCCTCCCCCTGCTGGCTGAGTTATCCCGAAATGGTGCGCATGGCGGGCGGCGTTCCGGTAATGGTGCACGGCTATGAAGAAAACAATTTCGTGGTAACGGCGGATATGCTGCGCCCCTATGTGACCGAGAAAACCAAGGCGCTGATTCTGAATACCCCCAACAACCCCAACGGCTGCGTTTGGAGCTATGACGATCAGAAGGCCATTGCCGAGCTGGCCGTGGAATGCGGCTTCTATATTATTTCGGATGAAATCTACGAGAAGCTGATTTACGATGACGCCAAGCATTATTGCATGGCATCGTTCGGTCCGGAAATCAAAAAGCAGTGCATCGTGGTCAACGGCGTATCGAAAACCTATGCCATGACCGGCTGGCGCATCGGCTATGCGGCAGGTCCGAAGCAGATTATCAAGGCGATGACGTCGTTCCAGAGCCATGCGGCGAGCAATGCGAATTCGATTGCACAGTATGCCGCCGCTACGGCGATTTCCTGCGGCGACAAGTATATCCGTTCCATGATTGAAGAATACAACGCCCGCCGCCGCCTGATGCATCGCATGGTCAATGATATCGACGGCATGAGCTGCAACCTGCCCAAGGGTGCGTTCTATATCATGGCAAGCCTGAAGGAGATTATCGGACGTTCGCATAAAGGCCGCGTGATTGACGGCTCCACCACGTTCGCCAAACTTTTGCTCGATGAAAAGCGCGTTGCGGTTGTTCCCGCACTGGCTTTCGGCGATGACAATTACATTCGCCTCAGTTATGCGGTCAGCCGCCAGAATATCGTAGACGGCATGACGCGTATGCGTGAATTCGTAAGCGAGCTCGAATAACAATCCGTACAATGCAAAGGGCAGGCACCTTGAAAACGTGCCTGCCCTTTATTTGCGGAAATACCGCACATCCGACGTTTCTGTTGAATGTGCGGTATTATCTTATTCGTTTTTGCTGCGTTCTTCCGTTTCAAGATCCTGAATGGTTTGATCCACGGGCGTGTGAACGTCCTGAACCCAATTTGCGGAGTTGTCTTTTGCAACATAGCTGCCTTCATCGGGTTCGGGAAGCGGCGCTTGGGTAGGCTCTTCAAGGGCGAACATCGAATCGCTTTGCGTGGATAATTCGCCGTTATTCAATATATCCAGCGTCAAGCTGCCCATGCGGACAATCAGAAAACACATTCCGACGATTGCAATCAATCCGAGAATCAGCTTTCCCCACCAGCGAATCATTCAGACCTCACAGTGCGTACTTGCGGAGATATTCGGGAGCTTCTTCGGTTGCGCAGTTGATGGAAAATACGAAGTTGCACTGATGCGCTGTGGAAAGGACTTCGAGCTGAGCGAAGAAATCGGACATCTCTTCGGAATCCAGTTCGGTCTTTACCAGCTTCTTGAATGCGTCAATCGCAACGAGAGAAAGGTCGAAATCCGCCGACATCATGCCGGAAAGGAATGCCAGGAATTCATGCGCCGCACACTTGTGAGCCGCCGGATACTCGCTTGCATCCACAAAACGAATCTCATGGCGAAGATCGTACATATAACGCTTGTCATCATCTATAAAAATGATATTGCCGTGCTCTTGCTTGAGCGCCTCATTGGTCAAATCAATCAAACGCTTGGTTTTGCCGCTGCCCTTGTCACCCAGAATTACCTGAATCATTGTGTCATCCACTCCTTTTCGAAAGTCCCGGAAGCGGGTCAATCTCATTATACACCAATTTGACCGAAAGCGCAAGCAGTTTTTGCTTTACATAAACATCATATAATTTCAATGATAGTATGCTAGTACATCACCGTGCTAAAGTGGTAAACTATAGCCACAATCAAACGAACGGAGGACATGAAAATGAAAAAGACGATTGCGATGGTTCTGGTACTGATGATGGTATTGTGTTCTGCGGCATTTGCGGAAACCTTCAAGATGGGCATTGATGCGGAGTATCCTCCGTACAGCTATATGGACGATAACGGCAACTACACCGGCTACGATGTTGAGATGTGCACCAAGGTTTGCGAGATTCTCGGTTGGGATTTGGAGATTGTTCCGATTAACTGGGACACGAAGCTGATTTCCCTGGATGCCGGCGAAATCGACTGCATCTGGTCCGGTTTGACGATTGACGTGCTGGATCCGGAAGCCTATTCCATCTCCATGGCTTATGCGGACAACTCTCAGATGATTCTGGTCAAGTCCGACAGCGGCATCGAGACGCTTGCGGATTTGGCGGGCAAGATTGTGGGCGTACAGCTCGGCACCTCTGCCGACCTGCTGCTGCAAGGCGATCAGGCCGAATTGGCGGCAACCTTTGACGGCGGCGAACCGCAGCGTTTTGAAAACTACAACATCTGCTTCACCGAGCTTCAGGCGGGCTCCATCGATGCAATCGCAATCGACTACCCCGTTGCGGCGGCGAAGATTGCCGAGAACGGCGACGGCTACAAGATGCTGGACGAATCCATTGCTTCCGAAGAATACGGCATCTGCTTCCGCAAGGACGATACCGAAATGATGGAATCCGTTGAAGGCGCATTCATGCAGCTGGTTGAAGACGGCACCTACATCTCCCTGGCCGAGAAGTACGGTCTGGAAACCTCTTCGATGTGCCTGGCAAAGTAAATCAATCAATCAAAACAAAATAACGGAATCGGGTTATCCATGCGATAGCCCCTTTTCCGCGTACAGGAGAAATCAAGCATGACCACAATTACAATGATTCAAAAAATGTCGACCGGTCTCGGACGGACGTTCGCGATCTTCTTTTTGACGCTGGTGTTTTCGCTGCCGCTGGGCGTGGTATTGGCGCTGCTTCGCAGATCGAAAATCGGCGTTCTGCGCAACGTTACGCGCGTGGTGATTTCCATTCTGCGCGGCACACCGCTGATGCTTCAGCTGCTGGTGGTCACCTACGGACCGTTTTATATCGCATCCTTTTTTGAATCGACGTTCGGCATTGCGCTGGGATTCGGCGTTGCACGCAACAAGCTGATTCCGATTATCGCCGGTTTCTCCATCAATTACGCGGCATACTTCGCCGAAATTTATCGCGGCGGAATCGATTCGATGCCCAAGGGACAATACGAAGCGGCGGAGGTGCTCGGTTACAGCCGTTCGCAGACATTCATGCGCATTATCCTTCCGCAGGTAATCAAGCGGATATTGCCTTCGGTCACCAATGAAGTGATTACGCTGGTCAAGGACACCTCGATGGCGTTCACCGTGGGTTATCAGGAAATGTTCACCATCGGCAAATCCATTTCCAATTCGCAGTCTAGCTTTATGCCGTTCGTGATTGCGGGCGTGTTCTATTT
>CAVHAH010000187.1:0-3973 GCA_963633785.1 bacterium | reverse complement strand
GCTGAGAATCACCGCAACAACGCCCGCCGCCTGCGGAATGCCCGTTGCAACGGGATCGGCAAGCGCATCTTTCAGGCAGTAAATCACCAGCACCGCCATAATCGCCATCGGCAATGTGTTTCCCAAGCGGCGCAGCCATTCGGGCATCGGTCGGTTTTTCGTGAAAATCAGAAACGGAAGTGACCGCAAAAACAGCGTGCAAACCGCCGAAACGCCGATGGCCGCCAATACATATCCGCTCATGCGTGCTCCCCTCCCTTTCGATTCAGGCAAAGCAGAATGGCCGAAGTGGCCAGAAGCGCAGGCAGCATGAATGTGCTTCCGCCGAAAATCGCCAGTGCGACCAACGCAACGGCAAAGCCGAGAATCGCAGGTTTTTTGTCTGTGGCCTGCTCCCATTGATTCATCAGAATAATCACAAACAAAGCCGTCATGCAAAAATCGATGCCCGACATATCCCACGGAATCAGATTGCCGACAAAACAACCCAATACCGAAAACACGGTCCAATAAAACCAGCTGAGCACGGTGACATAAAACATCACGCTTTGCTTGTTTTCCATATTGCCCGGCAAGGACAAATCCACCGCATAGACCTCATCGGTAAGCGTGTGAATCATAATCGGCTTGCGCCAACCCGCTTTCGAGAAATCATCCAGGAAAGTGATTGCATAGAAAAGCTGCCGACCGTTCATCAACAGCGCCGTAACCGCAATCACGCTCAATGCCGTTGTGCTCGTAAGAAACGAAATCAGCACAAACTGAAATGCGCCCGTATAAACGGTAAAACACGCCAGAAGGGCAACATACCACTTCTGCCCCGCGTCCGCCATCATCATGCCATATGCCATGCCGACGAAAGCATAGCTGCACAAAATCGGTATCGAGCGCGCGAACGCCTCCCGAAATGCAGATCGTTTCATTATATATGCCTCTTTTTTACAAGTATTTACCCACTGAAATCGTGGGCAATTCATGATAACATAGAAACGATGCTCTGTCAAACAATATGCGGATTCTTAAAATTTCGTGGACAATGCACATCGGTTATGATATAATCGGACTGAAAACAAAAACAAGGGAGACGATCGGATGAAAAAGCGCATTCTTTCGCTGGCCGTTTTGCTGCTTTGCCTGATTTGCACATTGGGCCATGCGGATTTCGGCGACTTCTCCGGCGGTTCGGACTACGGCGGTTCCGATTCCTCGTATGACAGCGATTGGAGCTCAAGCTATGATTATCATTCCGATTATGATTCCGACGGCGAATGGTCGCCCGTGACCTATTATGTGGTTGTCGGCATTCTGCTATATGTCCTCATCGTCGGCAATATGAAAACCAAGAAATCCAATCGCCCCGAAGGTGCGAAGGGCGTGGACGTTTCAGCGCTGAATCCCGTGAGCGATTTGGAAAACTTCAGCCCCGCAGAATTCAACGGCAAGCTTTCCAATATGTATATTCGCCTGCAAGAGGCCTGGGCGAACGGCGATCTGACGCCCGTTGAACCGCTTCTGACTGCTCCGTATTATGCGCAGATGGCGCAGCAGCTCAAGCGTGATTTCATCGACAAGGGAATCACCAGTCATTTGGAACATATCAGCGTGCTGGATGTGCAGCTGCTCGGCTGCATCCCCGGTTCGGATGACGTTCCCGATCGGCTGTATGCACAGCTGAAAACCCGCTTTGTGAATTATCTGACGGACAGAAACGGCAAAATCGTTCGCGGCGACAAAAACGATGAAATCTATATGACCTATGAATGGACGCTCGAACGCAGCGCGAACACGTCTGCCGAGCGCACCGTGAACTGCCCGAACTGCGCAGCGCCCGTGGACGCAAACCGCTTCGCAAGATGCCCGTTCTGTGATTCCGTGATTGAGAATTCCGGTTACGACTGGGTGATTTCTCAGATTAAGGGAATTTCCAGAGAGACGCAGAAGCACTGATGATTCGCAAAATCAGCGGCGCGGTTGTGAACTGTGCCGCTTTTGCTTGTCGAACGCTGCGTAAAATTTCAACTTATATAATATATCTATGGACATTATTGAATGAATGTGATATATTATCTCAAGGAGGATGAGAGTATGGCGAAAGTGATTGTTCAGGGATTCACCTGTAAAGATCCCATCACCATGATCGGCGTGGAGGCCGGAACATGCTGGGGATCGAATACCGAAGATTCTGCACGCAATTATGCGCGCGGGTTGGACTGTTTGGAAAACGGTCACGGCCGCACCTTTGAATATCCGGACGTCTATCTGACGCTGGACGGCTATTCCGCACGCGTGATTCGCGAATGGTACACCCATGTAGGCGGTCAGCCCACACGCTTGCAGGCGAGCACCCGTTACATCGATTACGAACACGGCTTTGCGTATTTCACGCCGCCGAGCATCGAGAAGAATGCACAGGCGAAGGAAGTTTACGATTCCATGATGAACAGCATTCGCGAACACCTCGAAAAGCTGGATGCGATGGGCATTCCGCGCGAGGACACCGCACTGGGTTTGCCGTTGGGCATGGAAACGAAGGTGGTTTGCAAGCATAATCTGCGCAATCTGATGGATATGTCGCATCAGCGGATGTGCAGCCGTGCATATCATGAATATCGAAAGCTCTTCAACGATTTGTGCAAGGCATTGAGCGAGTATTCCGAGGAATGGAAGTATCTGGTGGAACACTATTTCATGCCCAAGTGCGAAATTTCGGGCTTCTGCGTGAAGAAATTTTCCTGCGGACGGAAACCGAAAAAGCCGACCGAATCGAAATAAGAGGTTCTTATGCGCATTTGCGGTCTTCAAAAGCTGACGCTTTTAGACTTTCCCGAGCGCGTGGCCTGCACGGTGTTTCTGGGCGGCTGTGATTTTCGCTGCCCGTTTTGCCATAATGCGGGCCTGTTGGAGAATCCCGAACCGCTGATGACGGAGGGCGAGCTGCTTCGCTTTCTCGAAAAAAGGTGTTCGCTTCTAGACGGCGTGGTCATCACAGGCGGCGAACCGCTTTTGCAAAGGGATTTGCCCGACCTTCTGCGCAAAATCAAGGCGATGGGCTATCCGATTAAAATCGATACCAACGGCACGCATCCGAATGTTTTGCAGGCAATCATCGATGAAGGGCTTGCGGATTATGTGGCGATGGATATCAAAAACAGTCCCGCGCGCTATGCGCAAACCGTCGGCAAAGAGGCATTCGACCTTTCGCCGATTCAAAAGAGCATCGGGATTCTGCTGAGCGGAACGGTGGATTACGAGTTCAGAACCACCTGCGTCGGCGAATTTCACAACGATGATTCCTTTCGCGAGATTGCGAAGTGGATTTTCGGTGCAAAGCGCTATTATCTTCAGCAATTCGAGGATCACGGCAGTGTTCTCGGTGCGGGATTGCATGCGCCGAGCACGGAGGATATGCGCCGCTGGCTTGAAATCGTTGCGCCGAGCGTTCGCTTCTCCGCATTGCGGGGCGTGCTCTAAGCGTTGTCGAACATCGGGTAAAATTTGAGCGTAAATACCATATATTGTGTTTTTCATCTTGACAATCCACAATATCTGCTGTATCCTATATAGGAACAGAGCAGAAGCGATAACCGGCCTGCCAGCCGGTTTTTCATTTGTATACGGAAAGGAGCAATGAAAATGGTTCAGGTAAGCAAACGCAACGGCAATATTGTCGATTTCGATCTTTCCAAAATCATTGCGGCAATCACGAAAGCATTCAAAGCAACGGGGCGGGAACACAATCGGGACATCATCGAGCTGTTGGCGCTTCGGGTAACCTCCGAATTCGACGGAAGGATTCAGTCCGGCGTGATTTCGGTGGAAAGCATTCAGGATTGCGTCGAGAAGGTGCTCAGCGAAGCGGGCTATTTCGATGTGGCGAAGTCGTATATTCTGTATCGCAAGCAGCGGGAAAATGTTCGCAATGTGAACAGCACGCTTTTGAATTATCAGGAACTGGTGGACAACTATCTTCAGA
>CAVHAH010000186.1:0-4005 GCA_963633785.1 bacterium | reverse complement strand
CATATTCTGCCGAAAATTTGTCGAAATGTGTTTATTTGCCTTATGAGCGTTGATTTCCGAGAAGGGCTATGATAAAATAAAATCAAAGGGATTCAGAAACAAACGAAAGGACGAAATACCATGAAAATTGCGATTGCAAACGATCATACCGCCGTTCAGCTGAAAAACCACATCAAAGCATATCTCGAGCAAAAGGGACATACCGTTGTCAATTTCGGCACGGATGATGAATCCCGCTCGGATTATCCGATTTACGCCTCTCGTGCGGCGCATGCCGTTGCCAACGGTGAATGCGAACGCGGCATTGTGATTTGCGGAAGCGGCGTGGGCGTTTCCATTGTGGCAAACAAGGTAAAGGGCATTCGCTGTGCTCTGTGTTCCGAACCCGTGAGCGCAAAGCTGACCCGTGAGCACAACGATGCGAATATGATTGCTTTCGGCGCTCGTTTGATTGGGCCGATTATGGCGGAAGCTCTCGTTGATACATTCATCGATACGCCTTTTTCCGGTGCTCAGCGCCATTCCAATCGCATTGAAATGATTTCCAAGCTCGAAAACGGAGAACCGATTGAATAAAGGAGGAAGCAGACATGGCAAAGGCATTGATCGGCTACCAAATGTATTCCGCACGCGATGAAGCAACCAAGGATTTGCTCTCAACCCTGCGTCAGCTCAAAGAAATGGGTTATGACGGCGTTGAATTCGCAGGTTTCTACGGTCATACCGCAGAAGAAGTGAAGGCGATGCTCGATGAGGTCGGACTGGTTGCGTTCTCGGATCATGTGCCGTTCGCAGTTATCAAAAAGGATATGTTCGGCGTTATCAGAGATCATCTGACAATCGGCTGCAAATATATCGCCGTGCCCTATCTCGAAGATGCAAATCGCCCCGGCATGCCCGGATTCGCCGATGTAATCCGCACCATTCAGAAGTTCGGACGTCTGTGCCGTGAAGCGGGCATTCAGCTTTTGTATCATAACCACGATTTCGAATTCACGAAAATTTCCGGAATGTACGCTTTGGATTTCCTGTATGCGGCCGTGGATTCGGAGATTCTCAAGACCGAAATCGATGTTTGCTGGGTGAACTACTCCGGTGAAAACCCGTCGGACTACATTCGCAAATATACCGGACGTGCTCCGATTGTTCATGTGAAGGACTTCGTGGGTTCCCGCGGCGGTGCTCAGCCGTATGCGCTGATTAAAGAAGACGGCAGCGATGACGGAACGAGCTCCGATTCCACCGCTTTCGAATTCCGCCCTGTCGGATACGGCTGTCAGGATGTGAAATCGATTGTCGAAGCCGGTTTGGATGCGGGGGCATTCTGCTTTGTTGTCGAGCAGGATCAATGGTATAACCGCACTCCGTTCGAAGCCGCAAAGATGAGCATCGACACGCTGCGCAAATATCTCGGATAAATCAGAACACCAAAGAAGGCGGCTTCCGATTCACAACAGTCGGAAGCCGCCTTCTTTACAACAGGCCAATCAGAGTTTCATTTTGCGCGTATTCTGCTCCAGCTTCTTTACGCGGTTATAGGTCAAACCATGCATCACCAGATTCAGACAAATCAGAAGACCGATGAATACGCAAGCGCCGATGATAACGGCATATGCGGTTGTTCCCTGCGGAAGCGTTGTAAACATCGTGACCAGCGAGGAATTCAGATAGGCTCGTGCAAGCACCAAACCGAGGAATGCAGAGAGAAACAATATAATCAAGCCCAAGAGAATACAAATCGTTCCCATATTCAATCTCCTTTATTTTTGATTGCAACAGACGCGCCTCTCGTTCAAGCAGGGGTATTGATCTTCAAATAGTTCTGATAAATTTCGTAGGCATTTCGGACAATCTCCTTGTCCTTTTCAAAGGACAACAGCTCCAGCGCACGCTGAATGGGGAAATAGCCGCCGTTCAAAAAGCCCTGCTCGTATGAAACGCGGAATGAATGATCCTGCGCATGCATCGCGAACCACTGAATGCGGTTGCTGACTTCTTTGCCTCGGCTTTCAGAGAAAAAGTCGTATCGCGTATTGCCCGCAATACCGATGATTTCGGCGTGAATGCCCGCTTCGTCTTCAACGCGCCAAAGTGCAACATCGTTCGAGCGGTTATAGTTGCGGATAATGCCCTTTGGCATGACCCATTCGCCGCGGTCGCTCATCAAAAGGAATACGTCATCGCCCGAAAAGACAACACCGCCCGCACAGCTTCGAATAGCTCCGGCCAAGTATGAACACCTTCCTTTCTGGTTTCAGTTTATAATACCACATTTATCGAAAAAAAACAACCGCTTGAATGTTGAAAATGCTCACCGAAAGCAATCGCAAGTGGACATCGGCCGCAAATCGTGATACAATAAGCGCAAGGAGGAAGAAGGGCATGAATGAAACACTGAAAAAATGGGTACAGGAAAGCAGACGCATCGTATTCTTCGGCGGTGCGGGCGTAAGTACGGAATCGGGCATTCCGGATTTTCGAAGCGTAGACGGTCTTTACAATCAGAAATACGCTTATCCTCCGGAGCAGATTCTTTCCGCAACCTTCTTTCGAAGAATGCCCGAAGAGTTTTTCCGTTTCTATCGTGACAAGATTCTGCGGTTGGATGCACAGCCGAATCCCGCACATCTCAAGCTGGCCGAATGGGAAAAGCAGGGCAAGCTCGACGCCATCGTTACGCAGAATATCGACGGCCTTCATCAGAAAGCCGGCAGCAAACGTGTTTTCGAGCTGCATGGTTCCATTTGGCGCAATTATTGCGTGAAATGCGGAAAGCACTATTCCGCCGAGGATATCAGCCGAATGCAGGGCGTGGCAAAATGCGTTTGCGGCGGAATCATTCGCCCCGATGTGGTTCTGTATGAGGAATCGCTGAATAACGACATCATCAAAGCATCGCTGTATGCCATTGCGAATGCGGATTTGCTGATTGTGGGCGGAACCAGCCTGAATGTGTACCCCGCCGCAGGCATGATTGACGCCTACCACGGTCATCGCATGGTATTGATTAACAAAACTCCGACTCCGCGCGACGATCAGGCGGATTTGATTATTCGCGAACCGATTGGCGAAGTTTTTTCACAGCTGTAATGGAAACACGCATTGAAGGCTTTCCTCCGATAGCCCATTCGGATGCGAGAATACTGATTCTCGGTTCCATGCCCGGCGTTGAATCGCTTCGGCAGGGTTTTTACTATGCACATCCGCGCAATGCATTCTGGCGCATATTATCCGCAATCTTTCAAGCGGAAGTTCCCGATACAGTGGATGTGAAAAAGGAATTGCTGTATAAGAATAAAATCGCACTTTGGGATACGGCGCAGAGTTGCGTGCGTCAAGGATCGCTGGACAGCGACATTCGCCACGCCGTTGCGAATGATTTTTCAAAGCTGTATGTCCTTTGCCCGAACATCGAAAAAATACTCTTTAACGGCGCAACCGCCGAAACACTGTATCGCAGGCTGGTCGGCGAACCGCCGTGTATCGGTGTGCGAATGCCGTCAACCAGTCCGGCATTCACAATGCCCTTTGAACAGAAGTGCGCCCTATGGCGCAAAAACTTGGAGGTACTTCTATGAATCCGTGTGATATCATTCGAAAAAAACGCTTCGGCGGTGAATTAAACGAAAAGGAAATTCACGCATTTGTGCAAGGCAGTATCGACGGCACGTTCGCCGATTATCAGATTTCCGCACTGCTGATGGCCATTTGCATCAACGGAATGTCGGACCGCGAAACGCTTGCGCTGACATTGGAAATGGCACGTTCGGGCGAAAAGCTCGATTTAAGCTGCGTTCCGGGAATCAAGGCCGACAAGCATTCCACCGGCGGCGTCGGCGATACCACATCGCTGGTGCTGGTTCCGCTGGTCGCATGCTGCGGCGTGAAAATGGCGAAAATGTCCGGACGGGGACTCGGATTCACCGGCGGCACGCTCGACAAAATGGAATCCATTCCGGGCATGAATGTGAATATGTCCATCGATGCCTTCAAACAGCAGGTAAC
>CAVHAH010000185.1:0-4060 GCA_963633785.1 bacterium | reverse complement strand
GTTCGCACGATGCGCAGGGGCGTATAACGTCCCTGCGCAAGGGCTTTAATCCATCGGCGATTCAAAATATGGTGCGCCGCAAACAGTGCAAACATTCCCATGCCGATCCACTCGTGCGCCGCTTCGCCCACCATGCCGTATGCCATCAGGAGCAGCATGGATACCGACATGGCCGCATCCACGGCGATTTTTATCTTGAGAATCGGCTTCATGGTCTCATCCTTTGCTGTGGGAAATCACCCAATTCAGATTGCTCGGGTCGTCAAAGACCACATTCGCTCCGCCGTGATAGTTGTAAATGCCCTTTTCGTTGAAGAAGGCGTTGTCGGGCGTTTCGATGCGCAGAACTTTGTCGATGTCGGAATCGCTCCAGCCGACTTCTTGATAGGCTTCGCGGAGCTTTTCGTAGGCCGAGCGAGCCTTGTCGCTTCCGTAATATTCATCGCCTTCGGCCATGTAGATATAGACCGCCACGCCGTTTTGGGCGATGGGGGCATAGTCTCCGTCCCATTGAGAAGCGCCGTGGAGATAGGCGGCGTACAGGTCGGGGCGCATGGACACCGCGCGGGACATGGTTTCGCCGCCTGCGGAATACCCTGCGGCATAAACCCGATGGGTATCCACGGCAAAATTATCAATGAAATATTCCGTCAGCTCAATCGCCTGTCGGGCGGATTTCTCGCCCCAATCCGTGAGTTGGGCGGAAACCACAATCATATCGGCGTCCAGCTTTGTCCAGGAAGTGAATCCGCTCCAATTCAGATTGCTTCCCGAAGAATCTTCGCCGAACCACATCATATCGTATCCCGGCATAACGACCATCATCGGGAAATTTCGGCTTTCATCGTAGCCGTCGGGCAGGTAGTAGCTGTAATGAATATCGCCGTTTGTGCCGTGAAGAATCTGCTGTGCAAACAGGTCTGCCGTATCGGCCGAGCAGACCGCCAAAGCCGATA
The DNA here is from genome assembly GCA_963633785.1 of bacterium. GTDB lineage: Bacteria > Bacillota > Clostridia > Christensenellales > Aristaeellaceae > Faecivicinus. The sequence continues at coordinate 3,104 of CAVHAH010000185.1, read as the reverse complement.
CCAGCAGAAAAGTCAGGGCAAGCGCAAGAATCGGCTTCATTTCTGTGCATCCACCGGCGGAACCATTTCCGCATATTTCTTGAGCAATTCGGGGGTGCTTGTGTAGTAGCGCACGTTCTTATTCAGAGCGGCAATCTGCGCCATTTCGTCATTCGTCAGGGCGAAATCGAACAGCTCGAAGTTGGCCTTGATGTGTTCGGGATTCTTGGAGCCGGGGATAACGATGTTTCCGTTCTGAATGTGCCAGCGGAGAATTATCTGCGGGGCGGTTTTGCCGTACTTTTGACCCAGCTGAACGAACAGCGGTTCCCGAAGCAGTGTCTTGTCGCCGTGGCCCAGCGGATACCACGCCTGCGGAACGATGCCGTTCTCCTTCAGGAACGCTTTCAGCTCGGCTTCCTGATGATAGGGATGCAATTCGGTTTGCAAAACGGTGGGCTTCACTTCGCAAACGGAGAGAATCTCCCGAATCTGCGCCATGTTGAAGTTGGACAGGCCGATGGCGCGAACCTTGCCTTCTTTATATGCCTTTTCCATCTGACGATAGCCCGCCACATAGTTGCCCGCAGGCTGGTGAATCAGAAGCAAATCGATGTAGTTCGTATCCAGGCGGGCAAGGGTCTTGTCCACGGCATCGGGCTGCTCGTAGAAACTGGGCCAGAGCTTGGTTTCCAGGAAAATCTCCTCGCGCGGCAAACCGCACTTCTTCATCGCACGGCCGACGGCCTTTTCATTCACATAGGCGTTGGCGGTGTCAATCAGGCGATAGCCGTTTTGCAGGGCACTGATGCAGGAGGCCTCCGCCTCGTCGGGCGTCAGAAGAAATGTACCGATACCTGCCATGGGCATTTTCACGCCGTTGTTGAGCATTACGTATTCCATAAAACAACATCCTTTCGATAAATAATTATTTTTCCGTTTTGCTTCCGCCGAATTAGGGTGTGTTTCTAAAAGGAAAAACTGCAAGTTTGAGCAGATTTTTCGTCAGATCAAGGATGGAAACCGTAGGTTTAGTGGGGCTAAATCAAGGTTTTCAGACGAAGAGATGATGGAAAAGATGCCAAAATTGCAGTTTAGGGAATTTTAGAAACACGCCCTAATCAGCGTTTCCCAAGCCTAAACCGCTGACCCAGGATTGCACATCGCCTTTGGATGCGCCCGAAGAGAAGCGGTGTCCTTCCTGCCAATCGCCCGTGCCCGCCATCTCGGCTAGCAGGCTGCCGCTCTGTCCCATGCCCGATGAGGAAGATGTGGCAAACGGAATCACGGTCTTGCCCGTGAAATCGTTGGCCTTCACGAAGTTGTCCACGGGCCACGCCGCAATACCCCACCAGATGGGATAACCGATGAATACGGTGTCGTAGGAATCCCAATCGGGCACTTCGGTGGCGGTCAGAGGAACATCCCGCAGGGATTCATCGTCATGTTCACGGCTGACGCGGCTGCTTGGATTCGTCCAATTCAAATCGGCATCGGTATAAACTTCGGCGGGAACAATTTCAAAGGTGTCTGCGCCGAGGGTTTCTGCGATGTCCTCGGCAACACGCTTGGTGTTTCCCGAAGCGGAATAATAAACCACCAGTGCCTTGCCCGTTTCGGATTCGGGTTCGGCAATCGGTTCGGCGCTCGGCTGTTCGGTCGATGCGGCGGAAGAAGCGGTATTGTTCGCAGAAGCGCATGCGGTCATTGCGAATACAAGCACAAGGCTCAGCAGAAGTGCAGTGAATTTTTTCACGATAGAATCACCCTTTCATAACTTATCGGCATTTGCAAAGAATGCCGTATATTTCATCGCGGGTCAGCTTTTTACAGCATCCTGCGGTGATGTTGACGGAATCGGCAACGGCTCGCAAATCGGTGTCGGCGGGAATGCCCAGTTCGGCAAAGGTTGTGGGCAATCCGATTTCTTTGATGAAATCGGCCAGCGCATCGATTCCCGCGCGCACCATACGAGCGGTGTGCATTTTATCCTCCGAGGTTTCCCGAATGCCCCATACATTGCGTGCAAAGCGGGCGAATCGTTTCGGGTTCTGCGCACAGATATGCCGATACAAAACGGGATGAAGCACCGCCAGACCTGCGCCGTGGTTGCAGTCGGTATATGCGCCCAGCTGGTGTTCAATCATGTGGCACTGAAAATCCGTGATTTTGCCGATTTTCAGAATGCCGTTTTCCGCCATGGCGGAAGCCCACGCCAGTTCGCTTCGTGCCGCATAATTTTCGGGGTCGCTCAGAAGAATGCGAATGTTTCGAATAACGCTGCGCATAACGGCTTCGTTCAAATCATCGGACAGGTTGTTTTCATCGGGCTTGCCGAAGTAGGTTTCCATGGCGTGGCTCAGGGTATCGAATGCCCCCGAAATAACCTGCTTCATGGGAACGGACATCGTGTAACTCGGGTCGAGAAATGCGAAATCCGCCTGTGCGCCCCACACTGCGCCCTTGATTTTCTTCTCCTCATGGGTGATTACCGCACCGTTGTTCATCTCGCTGCCGGTGCCGAACACCGTGACAATCGTGCCCAGCGGAATGAATTCCGAAGGATATATGTGTTTGCTGTACTGCATTTCCCAGATATCCTCATCCAGCTTTGCCTGTGCGGAAATGACCTTGCAGCAATCGGAAACCGAGCCGCCGCCCACGGCGAGAATCAAATCAACATGGTTTTCACGAGCCAGCTTTGCGCCCTGCTGCGCCTTGGCATAAGTGGGATTCGGCATGATTCCGCCGAACTCCACCACCCGTTTGCCCCTGGCATTCAGAATTCCCGCAACTTCATCGTATACGCCGTTGCGCTTGACGGAACCGCCGCCGTAGGCCAGCATCACGGTTTCGCCGTAGCGGTCCAGCAAACAGCCCAGATATTCCTTCACGCCGCCCTTGCCGAAATACACTTTGGTCTTGTTTTCGAAAATGAAGTTGTTCATTGTTGTTCTCTGCCTTTTTCTGAATTCTTGATTTTATTATAAACAAAACGAGGCTTCGGGAGAAGTCTCGTTTTGTTCATCAGTTTATACCTTTGGGTTATAATCAGCCGTACAATTCTTTGCGGATGGTTTTGGGGTGCGTTTCTAAAAGGAAAAACTGCAAGTTTGAGCAGATTT
>CAVHAH010000184.1:0-4067 GCA_963633785.1 bacterium | reverse complement strand
CCGCAAAATTCACTATTCATCGTACCACCTCATTTGTGCGGTGTTACCTAAAGAACCGATAATATAAAGCGGAATCGGAAGTTCATTGAACCTATCCGATTCCGCCTTTTTGATTTTTCGAAAAAAATCGTGAAAAAAGGCGGAGGATGGAACAAGATGTGAATAATGTGCGTCTAAAAAATATCTGAATGAAACGGAGGAGTAATCCTATGAAAAAGCGGATCTTTTCACTGCTGATTGCCGTAGTGATTGCGCTTTCCGCAATGCCTGCGTGGGCAGACAGTGCAGAAGGAAGCAATGGCGCAATCGTGCAGACTGAAACGCTGTCTGCTTATGTGGACGGCTATGGCAATTTGTACATACCCGGAAACGAGCAGCCGATCAATAAGACTTATGCCGATAAAATCGTGGAGGTCGACCCGTATCGGGTGATTTTCCTGAGCAAAACGGGGGAGAGCGGTGCGGAACAAATTGCGTTAATCAGCCTTGATTTAACGAAGATGACCGAAACAACCGTTTCGAGTGACGTTCGAGCCGCCTGCGTGATTGATTCGGAAAATCTCTACTACATTGAAGCTTCCTCGAGAACACAGTTGATGTGCCTGAATTTCGATACGGGGAAAACGGCCGTTGCCTACACCTCATCGGAACAGATGGACAATCTGTATGATACGATAGAAGGCCTTGTGGTTTCGTTTGTCGATAATGCGGGCGCCGTGGTTCTGAACGGCACAACGGGATTGTACGAAGCCTATGACGGCGATTTTCCCGAGAAGAGCGTGATTATCGACGATTGCCAGGTTTATATCGCCAATGGCAGCGATCTTTATGCACTGCGCAGCGGAAGCGCCATTGCGGATCTCGTGGATTCCAACGTGTATGATTTCACGGTTTTGAATAATACCGTTTATTATCTGGCGAATTCGGGAAGCGCCGTTCGCCTGAAGAGCTATAATCCCACGAAGATGGAATGGAAGGTTCTGACCACGCCTCAGGTTTCGCTTCAAAACATGATTACCGCGTCTACAAGCCACCTCTTTGTTCTCGGAACGGATAATGTTATTTATTCCGTGAGCACAGTGGACGGCACATTCACGCAGTTCGCAACGGTGGAAGCTCCTCAGCTTGCGAACGATCAGAAAGTGAATTCCTATTCAATCGAAGCGATGGCAGGACAGCTGAATGTGTATGCGAATATCGGAAGCGTTTCCGAAACGCCGACATTCACATTCATGGAATTCACCTCGGACGCCGTGGATTCGAGCGATGCAAACAGAGTTCTGATTAAAAAGCATACGCTTTCCGATGAAACGTCCGCATGGACGCTGCTTGAACCCGCAAAGCCGTACAGCACACTTAAACGCGGCAGCCGCGGCGATGCCGTAAGCGACATTCAGCAGCCGTTGTATGATTTGGGATACTATGATTACTATATCGACGGCATTTTCGGATGGCGCACGGAGCGCGCGATTCGTCTGCTCCAGAGCGATTTGGGACTGACGGTAAACGGTATCGCAGATGCGGATTTGCAAAAACAAATTCTGAGCGGAACGCTCGCAAAATATGATCGCTATCGTGCACTCAGCCGTGGCAATCGCGGACTGCGTGTTCAGCTCATGCAGCAGCGCCTGCGTGATTTGGGTTATCTGGCGGATGCCGCAGACGGCATTTTCGGACCTCGTACCCAGCAGGCGGTTCAGCTTTTCCAGCAGGAAAACGGACTCTCCGTAAGCGAAAGCGCAACCAGAGAAACGCTGATGGCGCTTTACAACAGCAATGCGGCTTCCTGTTCGAGCTATATCAACCTTCAGCTCGGCGACAGCGGCTACCGCGTGCGTGAATTGAACAAGCGCCTGAAGGCATTGTATTACCTGACGGGAACGGCAGGCGATACTTACACGAAAGCTACCGCCGAGGCGATTAAGAAATTCCAGTCGCAGGCGGGTCTGTATATCACGGGCAACGCAACGCCTGCGGTTCAGCAGCGCCTGTTCTCCGCATATGCACCGGAATATAACGGCTATATTCTGCTCGTGCGCGGCGATGACAACAACCGTGTTCTGAATCTCCAGCGCCGCTTGAAGGAGCTCGGTTATTACACGTTGGGTCTGGACGGCTATTTCGGCAAGGGAACAGAGAGCGCAGTGAAGCTCTTCCAGCAGTGCGCAGGCCTTCGTCCGACGGGCAAGGCAACGGTCGAAACGCAGAAATTGCTCTTCTCTCCGTGCGCACCGAGATATATCGCTCCCACGATTATCTCCGTTCCGGTAATCAGCATTGATTGCTATGAGAAACTCGCATCGGACGGAACCTACCAGCTGACAGATCGCTGTTCCGCAAACGGAATTGCAACGTTGTCGTGGTATGCGTTGGGTGATGTGGATTACTACAACATCACGATTACCGATTCAAACGGAACAACGTATCTGTCGCAGAATACCACGCTGAATATGACCTCTGTGCCGATTAGCGCACTGACGATGGATCGTGTTTACACGCTCACGGTCACGGCCTATCCGCTGGATCACAATTCCAACCACGTCACAAGCGCAAAGCTCTCGTTCCGGCGCATCGAAACGCCTGTGGATCCCGAACCGATCGGAACGATTACCGATTTGGTAACCGTGATTGATCCGGTGAACCGCATGGAAAACGAAATCAGCTATGTCCGCAAAGGCACGCTGAATTTCCGCTGGTACGCCCTGGGCGATGTCGACAGCTATTATGTCGAAATCCGCGATTCGAAGGACAATGTGATTATTCACGCGGCCACGACCGATGAAGAAGCTTCTCTGTCGACGGATAAACTGTCGGAAGGCGAAGTGTACTCCTATGTGGTCTACGCCATTCCGACCAACGGAACCATCGACGATGCCACGATGAAGACGATGCACTTCGCACTTGATTCCGAGCAGGCGCCCGTTCCGACACTGACCGCTCCGAATGTTACGGTCGAAGACGCACAGGCGAATGATTCGGGCGTATACATTATCGAAGAAACCGGCGCAACCTTCCGCTGGGATTCGGTTGAGAACGCAGACCAGTATTACATCGAAATCCGTGACAGTGCGAATGCGCTCTTCACCTCCGAAACCACCACGGCTACCGGCTATGTGCTGAATCCGTCTGCAATGACCCGTGGAGTGAACTACACGCTGATTGTTACCGCAATTCCCGAAGGCGGAACCGTGCAGCAGGGCACTTCGACGAGCCTCACGATTCAGGTTCGTGAAAATAAGGAAATTCAGACGCTTGCGGCACCGGTGCTGTCAATCGTCGGTCTTGAACCCTCCGGTGACGGTATTGTATATTCCGATTCCGCATCGCTCACATTCCAGTGGACGGCTGTTGACGGCGCAAGTGCATACAACATCGTGATTCGCGACAGCACGGGCACTGCGGTGAAGGAAGCAACGCTGATGCAGCAGAATATCACCTTCGAAGGAACGGAACTGACGCGCGGTGCGGTTTACACGGCATCCGTTACGGCCCTTCCCGAAGATGAGCTTCATGCGCAGGGCACGCCCGCAACACTGCCTTTCATTCTGAGAATCGCTCAGGCAGACGAAGCCGAGGATACGCCGACTGCCGTATCGTTTGATGAAGAACCCACGCCGGTGGTTGATGTCGGAACGCCGACCATTGTGCTCAAGACCGTTGAATCGGTGGACGGATCGGTAACTTATATCGAACCCGGCACGGTTGAAATGAGCTGGAGCGCAGAGGGAACGGTTTCCGCATATGAAGTGAAACTGCTGGATAGCGACGGAAGCGAACTGTCCGACGTGACCACGCAAAACACCGGTGCACAGCTTGCAACGACCTCTATGACGCCCGGAGCGGTCTACACGCTGCACGTTACCGCAATTCCCGAAGGCGGAAGTGCCGAAAACGGCGCAACTGCGGAAATCTGGTTTGCGGTTCGAGCAGAACAGGCCACGGAAGAACCGACCGTTGAACCCGAAATTACCGAAGCGCCCACGGAAGAACCCGCAGTAACGGAAGAACCTGCGGCAACGGAAGAACCGATTGCGACCGAAGTGCCCGAAACCGCACAAATCGGCGCA
>CAVHAH010000183.1:0-4093 GCA_963633785.1 bacterium | reverse complement strand
CATCAGTGCACACCTCCTTCAAACATACCCGAACCATTAGAGAATAGCACACCTCTCTGCGTTTTGTCAACCAACATCGCTTTACAATTCAAGATTTAACAAGAGAAAAACCGTCTTTTTCAATCGACCAGAAGGCCGATGCCCTCCAGCTCGTCAATCAACGCATTTTCCGACAATCCGTTGCATTCGACAATCAATTTTTCATCGCGAATATAGGATTGCGCATCCGTAACGCCTTCAATGCGCAGAATGCTCTCGCTCAGTTCCCGATTGCATTGCTCGCAATGCGTTTTCTTCGAGCACTGCGAACAGGCGATATGAATAATCGAAAATTCGTATTTCACGCCGACAAATAGCCTCCGAATTATTACTCTGTCACGAATTATATCATATATAGAAATAAAAGTAAACGCCTCCGCCGAATTCAAAGGGCAGAGGCGTTTTGTTACAGCGCATTCGAAGCCGTTCTTCTTGTTTTTACCTTATCTACTGCCAGACAGAGCAAAACCGTCACGATCATATCGGGCAGAGTGTTGCCGACTGCGATATCAACGCGCATGAGCAATCGGTAGATTACAAAGCCGACAAGCCACAGAACAAGGTTTTCGATGCAGAATGCATTCTTTTCTTCGTTTTTCTTCAGAATAAAGAAATCCGCAATCTGAATTGCAATCATCGGGGCGAATACGGAACCGATGAAATACAAAAAAGACGTTATATCGGCGAGCGGAAGGAATATGGCTCCGAGCGTTCCGATTACGGTTGCCGCAATCGCCATTGTTTTTCCGCTGATTTTGCTCGTCAGGGATTCGCCCGAAATGCCTGCGGAATAGGCATCGAGGAACGTTGTGGTGACCGTTGAGAAAACAATAATCAGCAGTCCGCCGATGCCGAGCCCCGCCTTGACCATAATCTGCGCAATATCCGATTCCGCCGTGAAAATCGCGGTTCCCATTCCGATTACATACATCCAGCAGCTCACAAGCCCGTATACCGCCGCACCGGCGGCCGTTGCTTTAACGGGCTGCTTCGCTTCGCGCGTATAATCGCTTATCAGCGGAAGCCAGGACAGCGGCATGGCCACGGACATCTCCACCGCCGCGCCGAAGCTCATATCCTCGCCGCTTATATTCAGCACGTCGCCCTTTCCGAAAATCAGAAAGCTCAAAACGATTGTCAGCACAAACAGTGCCGCCATCGCAACCGTATTCACTTTGCCGAGATTCCTGATTCCGATTAAAATCCAAAGCACAATCAGCGCTCCGATAATTACGCACCATATCCGACTGCCCATATCGAAAATTTCGTTTGCCGCCTGTGCGCCGTCGAATATCATAATGGCCGTCCAGCCGACGAGTTGAATAACATTCAGCAGCGAAAAGAGCATCGCTCCCCTGTTTCCGAAACTCATCTTCGTGGATTCCATAGCGCTTTTGCGGGCTTTTCCGCCGATAACTCCCGAGAGGAAAAGCATAATGCATCCGATGATATGTCCGAGCAGAATGGCCGAAAGTCCTTTCGAAAAACCGAGCGGCGCAAAATAGGTTCCCGTTGCGATTTCCGCAATGGAAACCGCCGCCCCGAACCAGATTAACGCATTTTCAAATACCGACGTTCCCTTCTTTTCCATCTCACTCGGCCTCCTTTGCATATTCGCCGTTAAGGGCAAAATTGTGCTGCATGGGGCCTGCGCCTTTTCCCAAATCGAGCATGGCGGCAAGCGCTTCGGAGATGTAGTTCTTTGCCCGCTTTACGGATTCCGCAAGTGTAAAGCCCTTTGCGAGATTGGATGCAATGGCGCTTGAAAGCGTACAGCCCGTGCCGTGGGTGTTCGGATTGTCGATTCGTTTTCCTTCAAATAAAGTCAGATTCCCGTTTGCGTAGAGCAAATCGTTGGCGTCATTCACGCTGTGCCCGCCCTTCAGCAGCACGGCGCAATGATAGGCCTCTGCGATTTTCTTTGCCGCCGCAATCATATCCTCTTTTGTTTTGATTGCCATGCCCGAGAGTACCTCCGCTTCGGGAATGTTCGGCGTTACCAGTGTCGCAATCGGAAGCAGTTCTTCGGTCAGCGTTTGCACGGCATCGGTCTTCATGAGGGCCGAACCCGAGGTTGCCACCATAACGGGATCGACAACAACATTCTTTGCATCGTAATGCCGCAGTCGCTCGGCAATCACCCGAATCAGTTCACAGGAGGATACCATGCCGATTTTAACGGCATCCGGTCGGATGTCTTCAAACACGGCGTCAATCTGCTGTTTCAGGAAAAGCGGAGTTGATTCCTCGATTGCTCTCACACCGGTTGTATTCTGTGCCGTAAGTGCCGTGATAACGCTCATGGCGTAAACGCCGTTCATCGTCATCGTTTTCAAATCGGCCTGAATACCGGCGCCTCCACTGCAATCGCTTCCCGCAATGGTCAATGCTGTTTTCATTTTCATGTTTATTCTCCTTTCGCTTTCAGCATTGTTTTATATCGCGGCATAAGGTGGTGCCCCCAATGTGCCGCGTGAAGCCATCGGTCTGTCAGACCGAAGCAAACTTCCGTAATTCTTCCGTATGTTCAAAATCGGTCAAGTAAAAATCCGCCGTTTTGCGCAATTCCTCCTGACAATTCTCGCTGCCGTCATACACCGCCGCCACCGTGAATCCATCGGCTTTGGCGGTCTTTGCCGCATGCACGGCATCTTCAAACACAATGGTTGTGGTTCTGTCTGCGCCGAAAAAATGCATGGCCTTTTGAAAAATCACGGGTTCATCCTTCCCGTGCCCCACTTCGCCGCAGGTAAATATCGCATCAAAACAGTGTTCCATCGAACATCTTTTCAATGCGGCTTCGATTTGATATCTGTCCGTGGCCGTCGCAATGCATGTCCGAACGCCGAGCTTTCTGATTCGCTCCACAAACTCGACAACTCCCGCCTTGGGCAAAACATCGTTAAAATAAAAATGTTCGACGATTTTATTGATATCGTCCATGATTTCCTCGGGCGAACACGTTAAACGGTATTCCTTCTTGAAATAGCACGCGGTCTGATACAGGCTCAGCGTTTTGATTTCCTCGTTCAGATTCGGCTTCGGATTTGCTCCGATTGAACGCAGATACATCTCCCCCGCCCGTTCCCATACGAACATGGAATCAAAGAGCGTTCCGTCAAAATCGAAAATTGCGCACTTTATCTTCATGCATTTACCGTTTCTTCCGAGAGTTTCCTGAGCATTCGGCATTCACTTTCGATGTCATCCGCCGAAAACACGGCACTGACGAGCGCAACGCCGTCCACGCCCGTTCCCGCCAATCGGCAAATATTGGATTTTGTGATGCCGCCGATGGCGACGACCGGAACTTCCACGGCGGCGCAAATATCGCGAATGGTTTCTTTCGGCAGAACATGCGTGTCCGTCTTGGTGGATGTGGGAAACGCCGCCCCGACGCCGAGATAATCCGCGCCGTTCTTCACCGCTTCCAGCGCCTCTTCCACCGAATGGGCGGAAACGCCGATAATCATTTGATCGCCGACTATTCGGCGCACCCGAGCCGCCGCCATATCTTCCTGACCGACATGAACGCCGTCGGCATGGCATTTCAGGGCGATATCCACATTGTCGTTGATGATGAATACCGCTCCATACCGCCTGCACAGCGCCGCTATCTCAATCGCTTCCTTCAAAAAGGATTCTTCATCCAGCTTCTTTTCACGCAGCTGAATGCAGGTGGCGCCGCCCTTCAGGGCGCATTCAACCTGTTCATACAGGCTTTGTTTGCCGACCCACGCCCTGTCCGTTACCGCATACAGCAGCATCGCTTTCTTATCGCACTTCATATTTTGCTCCCTTCTCCAACATCTCCGAAGTCATGTTATAGACTGCATCGATAATATAGTTTCTGTAAGTGGCGTTGCCGTCCGCTTGATTGAGCCTTTCGTGGGCGATTTCGCCCGCCAGTCCCATTGCGCAAACCGCCGCAGCAGCCGCCTCCGCAGGGCAATCGGGATTGGCCGATACAAAAGCCGCCGTCATTGCGGAAAGCTGGCAACCCGTTCCCGTAACGGAAGACATCATCGCATGGCCGTTTCGGATACAGTAAGCC
>CAVHAH010000182.1:0-4140 GCA_963633785.1 bacterium | reverse complement strand
GAATGCCGTATTGATTCATGGTTTCGGGCAGCTGCTGAATGATGTCGCGGCAGGCAAACGGCGAAACCAGGTTCTTCGCGCCGATTTGAACGGCCGTTGCGCCCGCAAGCATCATTTCCAGAACGTCTTCCGCACTTGAAACGCCGCCCATGCCCACAATCGGGATTTTCACGGCCTTGTATACCTGATACACCATGCGCACCGCCAGCGGGAAAACGGCGCTTCCGCTCATGCCGCCGGTCTTGTTGGCCAGCAGGGGTTTGCGCGTTTTCAGGCTGATGCGCATGCCCATTACGGTGTTAATCAGCGAAAGCCCGTCCGCACCCGCATCTTCGCAGGCTTTGGCAATCAGCGCAATGTCCGAAACATTCGGGCTGAGCTTCATGATAATCGGCTTGGACGTCACCTTTCGAACCGCGCGGGTAACCTCCGCCGCCATATACGGGTCCGTTCCGAAGCTCATGCCGCCGCCGTGAACGTTCGGGCAGGAGATATTCACCTCCAGCCAGCCGACCGATTCGCAATCGTCCAGCTTTTCGCAAACCGAGGCGTATTCCGCCACGGAGAATCCCGAAACATTCGCCATCACCGGCTTGTGGAAATACGATTGCATTTCGGGAATTTCGTGGGCAATCACATGGTCGATGCCCGGATTCTGAAGCCCCACGGCGTTGAGCATTCCGCCTTCGAATTCGGCGATTCGGGGCGTGGGGTTGCCGAAGCGGGGCTGAGCGGTTGTTCCCTTGAATGAGAACGTGCCCAGAATATCCAAATCGTACAGCTCGCTGAATTCACGCCCGTAGCCGAACGTGCCGCTGGCGGGAATCACGGGATTGTCCAGCTGAATGCCCAGCAGATTTACGCTTGTGTTTACCATACGATCTCCTCCCTTTCAAACACGGGCCCGTCTTTGCAGACGCGTTTGGAGCCGTTCATGGTTTGAATGGTGCAGCCCATGCAGGCGCCGAATCCGCAGCCCATGCGCTCTTCAAGGCTGAAAAACGCCGGAACATCGCAAACCCTGCTCAATGCCCGAAGCATCGGCATCGGTCCGCAGGCGCACACGGTTTTGCAGTCCAAACCGCACATCGCATCCGTTACGAAACCCTTCACGCCTGCGCTTCCGTCCGCCGTGGCCACAATCACTTTTGCGCCCATATCGGCAAATTTTTGCTCGTAAAAGATTTCCTGCGCCGTGTTGAAGCCGAGAATGGCGGTCACCTGTTTGCCCTGCTCAATCAGCTTTTTCGCAAGATAGACCATCGGGGGAACGCCTGCGCCGCCGCCGATAACCAGGGCGTTGTCTGCGATTTTCGAAAGGTCATAGCCGTTGCCCAGTCCCGTGAGCAGATTCAGCGTTTGCCCCTTCGAATAGCCGGACAAATCCTTCGTTCCGCCGCCGACCACCTTGTATACCAGCGTGAGCCGATTTCCGTTCACATCGCAAACGGAAATCGGGCGGCGCAGATAGCGGTTGCTCAGAAGAACCTGAACAAACTGTCCGGGAGCGGAAATGGCGCGGGTGTCGCCGTCGAGCACCATTTCCCAAGTATTCGTGCAAAGGTTTTGATTCGATACAATCCGAAACACCGATTCAAGCATGATTTACTCCTTATCAATGGTGGAGATTGCGAACGTGGTTTCCTCGAGCACGTCGAGCAGCACACGAACGGTGTCCAAAGCAGAGAACAGGCTTACATTGTTTTCAACGCTCAAACGGCGAATCATGAATCCATCGCGCGCCTGGTTCATGCTGCCGATATCACGGGTGTTGATAACGTAAGCGATATGTCCCTGGCGCAGCGCATTCGGGATATCTTCGCTGTTGTCGCTGATTTTCTTGAGAACGCGGGTCTTGATGCCGTGCTCCTTCAGGAAACGCGCCGTGCCTTCGGTGGCTTCGATGTTGAAGCCGAGGTTGTAGAAGCGGCGAACCAGCGGCAATGCCTCTTCGCGGTCCTTCTTCGCAACCGTTACCAGCACCGTGCCGTAATTCTGAAGGTTCATGCCCGAGGCCTTCAAAGCCTTGTACAGCGCGCGATAGAGCTTGTCGTCATAGCCGATGGCCTCGCCCGTGGACTTCATTTCGGGGCTGAGGTAGGCATCGAGGCCGCGAATCTTCGCAAACGAGAATACCGGCACCTTCACATACCAGCGCTTCTTCTCGGTGGGATACAGGTCGAAAATGCCCTGTTCCTTCAGGGAAGTGCCCAGAATCACGTTCGTGGCGATGTCCGCCAGGGAATAGCCCGTGGCCTTGGACAGGAACGGCACCGTGCGGCTCGAGCGGGGATTCACTTCGATAACGTACACGTTTTCATCCTTGTCCACGATGAACTGAATGTTGTAAAGACCCACAATGCCAAGACCCAAACCGAGCTTCTTGGAATAGCCCAGAATCGTGCCCTTCACCTTGTCGGAAATGGAGAACGGCGGATAGACGCTGATGGAGTCGCCGGAGTGAATGCCCGTGCGTTCAACCAGCTCCATGATGCCCGGAACGAACACGTCGCGTCCGTCGCAGATGGCATCCACTTCAACCTCTTTGCCCATGATGTAGTGGTCAACCAGAACGGGCTTGTCCACATCGATTTCAACGGCGGTCTTCAGATAGTGGCGCAGCTGTTCTTCGTTGGCAACAATCTGCATCGCGCGTCCGCCGAGCACGAAGCTGGGGCGAACCAGAACGGGATAGCCGATGGCCTCGGCGGTCTTCACGCCGTCTTCGATGTTCGTGACCGCACTGCCTGCGCTCTGCGGAATGTTCAGTTTCTTCAGAATGTGTTCGAACACATCGCGGTCTTCGGCGTTGTTGATGGCATTCACGTCGGTTCCGATAATTTTCACGCCCCGATCGTTCAGCGGCTGCGCCAGGTTGATGGCGGTCTGTCCGCCCAGAGAGGCAATCGCTTCATCGGCGCCCTCGTATTCGAGAATGCTCATCACATCTTCGGGCGTGAGCGGCTCGAAATAGAGCTTGTCGGCGGTGGTGTAGTCGGTGGACACGGTTTCGGGGTTGTTGTTGATAATGATGGCCTCGTAGCCCGCCTTGCGAATGGTGGTCACGGCGTGCACGGTGGAATAGTCGAATTCAACGCCCTGACCGATGCGAATCGGGCCTGCGCCCAGAACCACTTTCTTCTTGCGGTCGGTAACGATAGACTGATTCTCTCCGGAATAGCTCGAATAGAAGTAGGGGATATAAGCGTTGGTGTGGCAGGTATCCACCATGCGGAAGAACGGGCGAATGCCGTTGGCATGGCGCAAATCGCTCACCTTGATTTCGGTGGTGTTCCACAGCTTTGCGATGAACTTGTCGCCGAAGCCCATCTTCTTGGCGCTGTGCAGAACGGAAGCGTCGTTGGGATGCGCCTTCAATTCGTTTTCCATTGCAACGATTCTCTGCATGGATTCAATGAAATACGGCGTAATCTTCGTGATTTCGTGCAGCTTTTCAACGCTCACGCCCAAACGAAGCGCCTGTGCCACGGCGTAAATCGTGTCGTCACGGAACTCCTTGAGGTATTCAAGCAGCTCCTCTTCGCTCATGGAATCAAACTTCGGCATATAGAAGTGGCAAACGCCGATTTCCAAAGAGCGCACGCCCTTGAGCAGCGCCTCTTCCAGATTGCCGCCGATGCCCATAACCTCGCCGGTGGCCTTCATCTGCGTGCCCAGGTGGTTGCTTGCGGAGGTGAACTTGTCAAACGGGAATCTCGGCAGCTTCGCAACCAGGTAATCCAAGCTCGGCTCGAATGCGGCGTTGGTGTTGGCAATGGCGATATCCTCCAGCAGCATGCCCACGGCAATCTTGGCGGTCACTCGGGCAATCGGATAGCCGCTGGCCTTCGAAGCCAGTGCGGACGAACGGGATACGCGGGGATTCACTTCAATCAGGAAATATTCGCTGGAATACGGATTCAGCGCAAACTGCACATTGCAGCCGCCCTCGATTTTCAGCGCGCGGATGATTTTGATTGCCGAATCGTTCAGCATTTTCAAATCGTGATCGTTCAAAGAAAGAATCGGCGCCACAACGATGGAGTCGCCCGTATGAACGCCCACGGGGTCCACATTCTCCATGCCGCAAATCGTGATTGCGTGGTCGGACGAATCGCGCATGACCTCGAATTCAATTTC
>CAVHAH010000181.1:0-4173 GCA_963633785.1 bacterium | reverse complement strand
GCACAGGCAGATGCCCTTCACATAGCTTCGGATATCGTGGCGCAGTTGCGTGAGCGCATTGAAGCGGGAGAAAACCCGCAGGTATTGGCATTCACCACCTGTTCCTATGAATTTACCGATGCAAGAACAATAATCCTGGCCGCTATGAACGATTACAGCCGGGAAGACAGGGAGGATGTCAAATCATGAAAACACGCCTTTGTGCAGTTTTAATTGCCGTTGCGGTTCTGCTTCTTTGCATAACCGCCATCATGCCTGCAGCATTCGCCCAACAGCCGTTGAGCATTCAGATCAATGTTCAAAAAACGCTGGAGGGAACGCTTCCCGCAGAGCCTGAAACCTTTATCATTCGCCTGACCGCCGAAGGGGAAAACACGCCCATGCCGAACGGTCGCTATGGCGGCAGCTGTGATTTGAGCATTACGGGTGCGGGCAGTGCCGTGTTTCCCGACATAACGTTTGACACCGTGGGCATTTACAGCTACACCATCGAGGAAATCCCCGGAACGAATGCGGACTGCACCTATGATACGCGCACGTATCGGTTGACAATCAGCATTCTCAACGGCGAGGAAGACAGCCTCTATTCCGAAATTGCGCTGCGTGAAAACGGGAAGACCGAGAAGAAAAACGTTGCCGTTTTCAATAACGTCTATAAGACCGTTGTTCCCACAACGCCTCCCGGAACCATTACCCCGACGGGCGTGACCGACAGGTGGATGCATTATGCGGGCGGTGCGGCAGGATTGCTGGTTATAACGGGAATCATCGTTCATTTTCTGCGCGGAAAAGGAGACGAAAATATTGAGGAAAAATAAGAAGAACGATAAAAAGAAAGGGCGCAGCGCCAAACGCGCCCTTCTTGTTCTGCTTCTGATTCTGTGTCTCACGGGCGCAATCTGCATGGGCGGCATGGCGGCCATGGAGCTTATGGAACGCAAACAGGGAGAAACTTTTTATTCACAGCTTGCGGTGGTTGCGACAAGCGCGGTTCAACCCGCTCGAAGTGCAAATGCGCCGTTGCACGAAACAGCGGCGGCTTCTTCCGAATTGCAAACCGCTGCGCCTGTGCGGCAAACGCTTGAGAATTCAGCTTCCCAAATCGATTTTGCCGCCCTTTGGGAATCGTGTCCGGATGTGGTCGGGTGGATTTCTCTGGAGGACAGCGTTATCGATTATCCCGTTCTTCAGGGCGAGGACAACGAATTCTATCTGAATCATCTGGCGGATAAATCGGAGAATACGGCGGGTTCGATTATGATGGATCAGGTGAATTCGGGCGATTTTCAGGATACAATCAACATTCTCCACGGTCATCACATGCGAAACGGTTCCATGTTCGGCCGTTTGTCCGATTATGAGGATGTTGAATACTATCGGGAACATCCGATTATTCGCCTTTATACGCCGAGCGGCGATTATGATGTAGCCGTTTTCGCCGCATATACCGTTAACGGCTACACATTCGGCTATCCGACATCGTTTGAAGACGAAGCGTCTTTCAATATCTTCATTCGAAAGGCCGTCTCCGCAACGCCCTATGAAACCGATGTGGATGTGCAATACGGCGATCGGCTGCTCATGCTGTCCACTTGCGCATACAGCTATTCGGGAGAACGCTGTATTGTTCTGGGCAAGATTATGGAGCCTTCGATAGAAACATAACAGCAGGTGAATGCTATGAAGCGTAGAGAACGAAACGAAAAGGCGAAAACACGGGCTTTAACGGTGAGCATTCGCTGCTTTTTGAAGCAGGGCTACCGTTCCACTCAGGTGAAAGATCTTGAAAGGGAAATGGGAATCAATCAGGGCACATTCAGAAGCCTGTACGAAGGCAAAGAAGGCGTGCTGGCGGAGATTACGCCCATTCTGTTTCACAGCTTGCAGGAGGCGATGGCCCCCTTTAAGGAGGAAACGGATTCACCGATTCAGGCGTATGCGCTGGAAATGTCGATTCTGTTGGCACTGGTCGAAAAGAATGAAGCACTGCGGGAGATTCTGGTGGAGATGTATTCGCTGCTGCGAACCACCGATTATATCTGCGAACAGATGGCGCCGCAGCTCAAGCGCACATTCGGCATTTATCTTCCCGAACTTCAAATGCACGATTTTTTCGAAATGGGAATCGGAACAACGGGAATACTGCGCAACTATATGGCACGCAACTGCCACCCGTATCTGCCGTTGGCGAAAAAGCAAAAGCTGTTTCTTTCCATAACGCTTTGCTGCTTCAAAGTGCCGAAAAGGGAAATCCGAAACACAATCAAGTTTATTGCGAATACGGATTTCGATATGATTACGGAAAAAGTAACGCAAAGATTCTATCAACTTCTGCAAGAGGAAATGGATGCCGATTTATCGTCGAATGAAGCGTGATTGCCGAAAAATCAGTGCCGCAAGAAACGGTTCTTCTTGCGGCACTGATGCATTATTTCTTTCCTGCAAGGGATTTGCGGTATTTTTCGCTCTCCCAGTTGGCGATGAACGCACGGGCGGCTTCATCCATTGTGGACAGCGTGTGCCCGGACTTCTTCAGCGTTTCGGCGATATAGACCACGCATGTGAGCGTCTCGGCAATGATTTGCGCTTTCTCGGCGGGCATTGCGAACACAACCTTGCCCGTGGTCGGGTCTGCGGCGCACATTCCTTCGCTCGGTACGGCCCCGAATTTGAACGAGCCCGTCAGGAATACCAGCTGATCCGGATACAAGGGAGATTCCAGCAGGAATTTCTCGGTGTAATTGCCGCTCTTGAGGCATTCGGACAGCAGGGGAGAATCCGCTTCCACCAGACCGCCTTCGATCTCGTGAACGCCGACGCTCGGGAAATCGCCGTTGCGCACGCCGAAAGCCGCGGCAATGCGGTTGTTGGCATCCGTGTGAATGCGCAGGCATTCATCGGGATCATCGCTGTGGGCAATCAAACCGTGGTTCTGCATGAAAATCACCGCAGGACGCTTGCCGGTTTCCTTCTCCACGCGCGCCAATTCATCTCGAATCGAGAATGTCAGGCGTGCGCCGGGATCGGTGTAGGGAACGAAGCCCCAGGTATAATCCGCATCCGCAAGCGCTTCGGCAACCACTTTCCGACCATCCTCGGCGCAGGTGGCGAGATTGGCATAAACGCTGTGGCTGTGTGCAACATAGCAATCGAGCAGCGAATGGAAGCCCGCTTCTACCGACGGGCGAAGCTGTGCGAGGCCGTCAATGGTCTTCACGGAAGCTTTCGCATGGTCCGAACCGGTTTTCTCGACATCTGCGAGCGTTGCGGGATCGGTTTCGTTGTAGAATTTGCGAAGTGCGGCATAGTCGAGCACGGCATAGGCCTTGTCGATATCGATATCCTTCAGGCAGTATCCCGAAGCCTTGATTGCCATCAAACCGCCTTCGAGCTTGACGGACGTATTGCCGCCGCCGCCCTGTACATAGTCCGCACGAGCGCCGACCGACGATGATACCTTACGGAATGCTTCCAATGCCGCACGGTTCTCCTCAAAAAAGCTCATATTTCTTCCTCCGTTTGATTCCCGAAACGGGAATTATCTCTGATGATTGTATCATAGCACAGAGGATTTGAAAATGCAAGCACGAAGCAAAGCGAAAAAATTAACGCAATCATTCTTGTTGAATCGGGCATAGTTTGATATTATTTTTCCTGTCGCAGATAAGGAATGAAAAAAGAGTCATTCCGGGTAAAAGACATGACCCATCTTCAAGATGCAAGGCCGGACGGACAGCCGGGTCAAATGCCGATGCGGGGTATAAACTCGCACGCAGCTTTCGCTGTATTTTATTGATTGAGTTCAAAGCTCAGTTTCACAACGCTTAAACGTGCAGCCGCGGTGAAATGGTCAATAAGAGCAGAGCGGGTTTTCTATAAGAATCTCGCTCCGGTAAAAGTTAGTCCTTTACTGTATAGACTCTGACAACCTATCCTTATCTCATAATATATATGAGGTGGTGTACGTATTTGTGCATCGCTTTTTTCTTTGCCCAGACAGCCTGCGACAGACAATTTTCTTGGAGGGAAAGAGCATGAAAAAACTCTTGTCTTTGCTTCTGGTTCTGTGCGTGGTTCTGGGCACGATGCCCGCATTTGCGCACGAAACGGCTTCTGCGACAATCGAAGATGTGCTTTCAAGGTTGGATGTGTCCTATGCGCACAGCGTTACCA
>CAVHAH010000180.1:0-4185 GCA_963633785.1 bacterium | reverse complement strand
CTTTTGCATGCTGAGAATCGCATAGCTGACCAGCATTTTGGACTTGCGATAGCCCATCTGATATGCCTCGCGGTACATTTCATAGGCCTCGTCGAGCTTCTTCATGCATTCGGAATACTTCTTCTGCTGGCGAAACTGCAAAGCCGTAATGTGCGTGCGATACGCCTTTGTTCCCAGTTGATTTGCCTTGAAACTATCCAAAAAACCCATAATCGATTCCTTCTTCCTTATTTTCCTATCTTTTTCTCGATTCGCTCGATTCTCCGCTTGATTTCTGCGGAAGAATCCTTTTCCGAAAGCAGTTTCGCATATTTCAACGCCATCGGATAGTTGTGAATGCGGTGTTCGTATACCTTTGACAATTCCAATCGAACTTCCCGCACCATTTGCCCCCGATTGAGCATCTGATTCAGGATTTCCAGCATTTCATCGACATTTCCCGCCCTTCGGGACAACAGATAAAGCCGCCAGCTCGCGATTTCCGAAAGGTTTTCTTCCGCCAATGCGTTCAGATTGCCCCTTTTTACCGGAACGGCCGCTCGCCTGTACGCCTTCTTGGCTTCCTTGATTTCACCCAGACCTTCCAGCGCCTTTCCCAGGGAATAGACATCCCGCAATTCCCCCGTTGTTTCGGGCTCGGCATACATTTCGCAAAGGCGAACCAGCAATATCGGCAATGTGGCGATATCCTGACGGTTATGAAGCAGGATATCCTCCAAGAGATTCATATCGCCCGTTTTCAGATATTCGAAATACCTTGTCGGCACTTCGCTTCCCGGGATATCCTCGGTTCTGGGCTGATTCAATATCCGCTCTTCCAGATTGCTCAGCTTGCAGGACCCCAACCTTAATTTCCACGCTCTTCTCGAAGGCGGCAATAAATCAAGGTCGTCCAATTCACGCCATCGATGCATCATTCGGTTCATGGTGTAACGGGTTTGCAGCAGCGGCATATCGAATGTTTTTCCGTTGAACGTGCAAACGAAATCAAAATTATCCATGCGATTGGCAAGCGCATCGAGCAGTGCGGGTTCATCGGCGTAATCACGCATCAGGTATTGCTCAACGGTGAATACATCGCCCTGCGCAAATCCGACGCCCACCAAAAACGCCACCGTTCCCGCTCCGTGAGAAAGACCCGTGGTCTCGGTATCCAGAAACAGGCACTTTTCATAATTCAGATTGTGCCCCTTCCAGCCGATTCTGCGCAGACCCGTTCCCGACAACGTTTTGAATCCATCCGCCACATCACATCTCCATGTTCGAATCAATAATCCTCCGTGCGAAGGCTTCGGCGGCTTTGCGGCGTTTCCGTCCAGCATTCGCAGTTTCGCCCGCAAACTCGAACCCATCCGAATTCCTCCCAACTGCCGGATTATAAAAACATTGTAATAAGAAAGGATGAAATTGTCAAGCGTATTCTATGCTATGAACTTTGGTACAATCAAGCGGATTTCTCCGCCGAAACAGCGATTTTGAATCACGATTTTAACATCAATACCGATTGAAATTTACGACTTCAACCGTTACAATTATGTTTGAGGTGAAATGCATGAGCGACAATATTCTCGATCACGAGGCAATGCACGCTGCGGGAATTCCCCATACCCACGAGCATTCCCACGAGCACGCCCACACCCATGAAAATACAAAAGCCGTGCTCAATCGGCTTTCACGCGCAATCGGGCATCTTCAATATGTGAAACGCATGGTGGAAGAGGGGCGCGACTGTTCGGAGGTGCTCGTTCAGATTGCCGCCGTGCGTTCGGCCATCGACAATACCGGCAAGGTGATTCTCCAGGACCACTTGAAGCATTGCATCGTGGAGGCCGCGCAGGAAGGCGATCAGCAATCCATCGACGATCTTTGCCAGGCCATCGATAAATTCATGAAATAGAAAAACTCGGATGTTTTCGCATCCGAGCTTTTTTGTTTCCGTTGTCTATTCGAAATTGTCCGTATAGGAGATGAGTGCTTCGGTTTTCTTGTCCAGCACAATGGTAGCCACGCCCAACGATTCAAGCGCTTCATCGTTTTTCGCCCCGCTCTTGGAATATCCCTGTACGCTTTCAAGCGTATAGGTTTCGTCTTCTGCCTGCTTTTGGGCGAATTTTTCTGTGTTCAGCCGATAGATTGCCACGGAATAGGTCAATTCATCGCTGCCGAAATGCCGATTGGCGCTTTCGATAATCGTTACCGTGGTTTCATCGGTAAGCTCCGAATGCGCTTCGAGCACATAGCGCATCATTTCCGTGTTCTTCTCCAGGCGTTCCTCTGCCGAATACGATTTGCTCATGGAAGTGTTGTTGTAGTTGTATACATAGTAACCGCCAACCGCAAACAGACCGACCATGAAGAGGGCCACAAGCGTGATCACGTTCTTCTTCGAAAAGTGCAGTGCATCGGCATCGGTGCAGATATAGCCGAGTTTGCGCGTTGGAGGAATCACCAATCGCAAAAACAGCGTGAGCAAAATCGATTCAAACGGGAACAGCGCAAGGTTTTTCACAATGCGAATCAAATCAAACCATGCATAGTATTTTCCGTACAGAACCTTATAGTACAGCATCATAATCGGCGTATTCAAAAGAATATTCACGCCGAAATCGATGATGAATCGAGACAGCATCACGCGCTTCGTGGTCACCTGCGTGCGGTACAGGCACAGCGCAAAGGTCAGCGAACCTGCGATTTCAATGATTATGAACGGGAAAAAGTAAGGGCCGGTCGGGAACAAAATACAGCCGAGCGTATCCGAAATGGCGGCCGCCACAATCGCAACCACGGGGCCGAACACCATTGCGCCGTATGCATTGATGAAGAATGCGATGTTAATCTTCAAATCCGCCGCAACGGGAATCGCCAGCGACTTGAGCACCACTCGCAGTGCAATCATCAACGCCGCAAAAATCAGAACGCGCGTCTTTTTGAATTCAGACGCCGCCATGCGCCAATAGGCCTTGGAAAACGGATGCGGAAATAATTCCGGCCGGAGAGCATTGTTTGTATACATTAAAAAAACCTCCTTTCAGAGCAAACACTTGCTGCATAAGGAGGTTTCGTTTTTTTCTCGCTTATGTGATTCAGCGGGTGCGAGTCTTCAACCGCGGCATAATGCCTTCGTCCGCCAGACAACTCCCCATTTTGGCGACACTTAACGAAGAAAACCCTACTCTGTCACCGTCATTATAAACTATTCCATGAAAAAAAGCAATAGGTTGCGCCCTCTATATTCGCTTTTTCATGTGAAGATTGCATTTATCCGATAACGATACCGCCGTTTACCGACAAAACCTGTCCCGTTATGAACGATGCGCCTTCGCCCGCAAGGAAGTAAATGGATTCGGCAACCTCCTGTGCGCTCCCGATGCGCTCAAGCGGCGTTTCCTCGGCGAGGGCATTCAAATCTTCCTTCGTGAGCGAAGCATTCATGCGCGTGTCAATCACGCCCGGAGAAACGCAATTCACACGAATTCCCGCCGAACCGACTTCCTTCGCCACCGCCCGTGTAAGACCTATAATGCCCGATTTGGATGCCGAATAAATCGCCTCGCAAGCGCCGCCGACTTCGCCCCACATTGAAGAAACGGTCACAATGCTTCCCGTGCGCCGTTCAACCATATTGGCAAGCACGCTGCGAATTGCGGCGAATGTTCCGAACAGATTCGTGTTCATGATGCGGAAGTATTCATCGTCCGTCTGATCCATCAGCAGACCCTTTCCCGCAACGCCCGCCGCGCAGACCAGCACATCGATGTGGCCGAATCGTTCGAGAATTTCTTTGCACGCACGGTCAACCTGTTCGGATTGGGAAATATCCGCCTGAATCGCAATCGCTCCGGTTTCTCTTTCCAGCGCCCGAGCCGACGTTTCCGAATGCAGATAGGTGAAGCAAACCCGATCGCCGCTCTGCGCAAAACGACGCACCGCCGCCGCACCGATTCCCGACGATCCTCCCGTAATCCAAACCACGCGTTTTTGTGAATCGTTCACTTGATTTTCCTCCGAATACATATCGAGCCTGACCCTTGTTCAGAGTCAGGCTCGCAGGTTTCAATCCGTATATCAGATCTCCAGGTAGGAGTCGGAATACAGGGTATGATTCTTGAAGATGTCGCAGGACTTGATGGTTTCCATCAGGCGCAGATCGCAGGGGTTCACGATTGCGCTGGTCAGGCCCTGCAT